>JADFZD010000169.1 GCA_015232705.1 Magnetococcales bacterium
AACTCGGCGAACTGGATCTGATCCCCAAGGATTGGTGGAAGGCCGATTGATCTCAGACGTGTCTGGAGGACGGCTCCTGTGAGCCTGTCGATGCGGCATCTCTCCATGACGCTTTGGACTGTTTTGGAGGATCAGACCCGATGTCCCTGTTCAACGGACCGTCGGTCTGTATGTATTGGAAATCCGATTAAGCCGCGTGCCATGCCTTCCGCCAGACTGACGCTGGCTTTGGGTATGGCGGAGGACAGGGCGCATTCCCATAACTTGCTGGAAGCGCGACGGGTTTGCTCTGTCTTTGGATACTGCAAGGAATGAAGCTAAAAACCTGGCCCCCGCAGGAGATTCGTTCCAATCCCCCCCTCTCTCCCGCCATGGTGAATCGAGGAGATGAGCCAACTCATCCCCCTTGTCATCGCATCTGACGCACCTCTCCGACCTGACCTTTTTTCCGCACACGCTTTCCCAATCCGATGCCCATGGTGCGCATCCTGACTGAGCGAATTTTTGCCTGCGCTTTACGCCAGACCGGTTTTCTGCGCGAAATTTTTGGCACCCACGGTGACCGCCTTGGCCAACGATGCCTGGTGCGAACTCTTGCGGAGCAGCATCTCTTCCTGATGGTTGCTCAAGAAAGCCATTTCGACGAGAACCGAGGGGATCTCTTGCGTCTTGAGCACCGCGAAGCGAGCCTGTTTGGTGGTTTTGAAGTGCAATGAGAGGCTGGGCGTATTGGCGATGGCCGAAAGCAGGGTGTTGCCAAGCATGAACGATTTGTTGTTGGCCGGAACAGCATTGCGCCGCCCCCGCTCGGAAAGGCAGTAGACCGAAGCCCCGCGTGCCGAAGGGATATGAAAGGCGTCAGCGTGCAGGCTGATGAACAGATCGGCCTTGTGATTGCGCGCAATGGCGCAGCGACGACTCAACCCCACGAAGCGATCCTCGTTACGGGTGAGGTACGCCTTGAAGCCGGGCGTGGCATTGATCTCGCGTGCCACCTGTTTGGCAACCGAAAGCGCCACATCTTTCTCTTTGACACCACCCGAGCCGATGGCGCCCGGATCGATGCCCCCATGTCCCGGGTCAAGAACGATCACGATGTCGCGCCTGCCTTTGCGAGCCATCAGGGGTTTTTCGGATTTGACCGGTTGGGCTGCTGTGTCGGCATCCGCCGTATCCCTGGTTTCGGTGGCGGTGAACTCGATGACCAGACGGGGGCGCTCCCCCTCTTTATCCTTGAGCAGAAAGGCACGGCTGGAGGCTTCATCCTGGAGTTCGAAAACGGCGCGCATGGTGCCGTTGCCCAGAGAGTCGGTGCGCACCTTGCGCACAATCGGATCGGTGAAGGAGAGCAGATTCAAATCCGAAGACAATTCGGTATTCTGAAGGTCGAGAACCACACGATCCGGATCCCGCAGTGTGGCCAGGGAGTGTTTGATCTCCTGATTCAACGAGAAGATGATCCGAGTCCGATTCGGGGTGCTGGCAAAACGCACATCGGTGATTCGCGGTCTGGACATCGCCGCATGCACCATGGATCCCGGAAGAAGCAATCCTCCCATGGAAAGAGCCAATGCCTTGAGAACAAATCGTCTGTCCATCATGATCCGGTCTCCTTCGTGTGCCTTTTTCAAGTCGCGGGTCAAGCGTCGGGGGCTTGACCCTGCTCCCGCCAGAATTGTTGCCAAATGTGACAATAATTTAACGTAATTTTTATTAAATTATTTATTTTCAATTGATTAATCAAACTTTCATCCGTAGTTGCTTCCTCTCGATTGTGTGGTTGCGGGTACTTTAGCAAATGGCATGCCGGCATTTGCACATTTTGGATCTGCATGCATGATCATCGAGAAATGTCCATTCCGCTTGAGTTTTATGGCGTGCCACCTCGCATGCGTGGTGACTGACGGGGATTTGGAGGAAAGATTATCGGATGGTGGAACCATGACGGCGTTGACAAGAAGCCCATTGCCGGATGTCAAATCTCTCAACATCTGATTATTGAATGAATTATCGAATGGAACCCCAGCGCCGCACGGCTGGATTTCGCCTATAAGGCATGCTAGAATGCCCTCTCCCTTCACCCAGGATCAGAATCAGCACCACGACATGCTCAGCGATCCGCATGACGCGTGAATGGGTTGCAGGGCTGGCCATACCTCCGGTCAGCTTCCGGATCGACTCAGCCACGAGGAGTGTCTTTGTCATGAAAACGTCCCGATTGACATGGTGCTGGGGTACGCGCGCCGGAGGGATCATCGGTCTGTTGCTCCTCGGTGGCTGTTCCGGTTCGCCTGTTCCCGATCCGCAGTTGGGAGCCGACCCTGGCGTTCTGGTCACCATGCGGCAAGGCTCGCCCTGCTATTTTCGCGGTGCGATCCATCATTGCGATGATTTGAATGATGCCGATGGCGATGGCGTGACCGACGGCAAAGATCACTGTCCGGCCACCCCCAAAGGGGTACGGGTCGATGCGATCGGATGTCCCCTTGACAGCGATGGCGACGGGGTGACCGACGATCTGGATCGGTGTCCAGACACGCCTCCCCGGGTCCAGGTCGATGACAAGGGGTGTCCGCGCGACAGCGATGGCGACGGCGTGACCGATGATCGGGATCAATGCCCGGATACACCCACGGGGGCCAAGGTCAACGAGGTGGGCTGCTGGGTTCTTGAGAATCTCCATTTTGCCACCAACCGTCATGCGATTGCCGAGGCCGATCACCCGCTGTTGGCTGAGGTTGTGCGAATATTGAAGGAGAATCCGGCCCTGCGTGTGGAGATTCAGGGACATACCGATCATGTCGGCTCAGCCGAGTCAAACGCCCGGCTCTCCAAACGGCGCGCTGAGGCGGTGCGGGATCATCTGGTCGGACGCGGGATCCCGATCGAGAGGTTGCTGGTGATCGGTTTGGGCTTCGAGGTGCCGGTGGCTTCGAACGATACCGAGGAAGGACGCGCCAAAAACCGGCGTGTGATGTTGCGTCCCCTGCCGTGAGGGATGAAATGGGGCGTGAAGGGTACTGCCCCCATCCGGCAAGTCAGGACCGTTTTTCCGTGGCTATCCTGAAGGGAGTTCCACGGTTGGGGGGTGCGGGGGCTCTCCCCCCCACCAGGCAAATTTGTGACAATGAACCATATGAACTGGAGAATGGCATGTTGAAGGTCAATGCGTATTTTGATGGAACCGTCAAGTCGATCGGGTTTCAAACGGCAACCCTGCCGGCCACAGTCGGCGTCATGCTGCCTGGGGAGTACGAATTCGGCACCAGTCAGATCGAGACCATGACCGTGGTCAGCGGAGCATTGACCGTGATGCTGCCCGGCACCTCGGAGTGGCGCACCTTCAAGCCGTTCGAGAGCTTCATCGTGCCGGCCAACGCCAAATTCCAGTTGCGGGTGGCGGTGGACACGGCCTATCTGTGTACCTACGAGGGGTGATTCAAGCGTTAAACCGCACCCAGCTTGGAATGTGTCGTTTTTACGGGTGAAAAAAAGAGAGGGTCTGGGAGATTCATCTCCCAGGGTTTTGGTTGTAGCGCGCTCTTCAAAAGAAGCATTTTTCGCGTCTTTTGTGAGAAATG
>JADFZD010000016.1 GCA_015232705.1 Magnetococcales bacterium
GTCCCACCCCCGGATTTCCAACACCATCTGGCGCGGTCCAGCCATGGGCAACCATCGCCCCATCACGCACAATCACGCCTTGGATGTCCTCAATGGACGGCAACAGCTCTTCCGGATCAAGCTTCTGACTTCGCTCCGGTGCTCGTAAACCAACGCGAGCTATTCAGTCAGCAAGACCAATCCATCATCAAAGGTGCGGCCTCCGGAAAGCTGGTGCCGCTTTTGGTACAGCTCGGGAGTGGGGGTAGGTCAGGATCCGGGCAACAGATCGGCATCGACCAGACGCAATTCGCCTGTCTCGGAAACCCGAATGCGGATGGTGCGAAGGTGGGGGGGTGTTGGTGGTATCGCTGGTGTTCATGGTTTCAGTCTCCTGTTCAGTGAAGATGGATGTACCGGGAGTTGAACACCGACTGAAGGCGGCGGACTGATTTCCCCTTGCGGGGTATTGTATTCATCCACACCCGGCCAAGTTTCAGGCACGAAGAAGCTATGACGGATTCAAGGCGCAAAAATACCACAATGGTCTGACGGGTGCGGTTTCCGCTTCAGTGTTTGGGGTGTTCAGCCCCGTGGGTCCAATCGCGCTTCACCCTGGCCGGGGATGTCAAGCGGAATTCCTTGGACCTCCTCCTCGGACGATTTCGGATAAAGTATTCGTGAGATGTCGTTCCAGCCAGGAGGAGAACCCATGAGTCACGCCGCAGTCACATTCGATACCTTGAAATTCGTCGAAACGCTCAAGGCGTCCGGGTTTGATGAGCCGCAGGCCAAGGGGATGGCCGCCGCCATCCGGGAGGTGCAGCAAACCAATCTGGACGAGTTGGCAACGAAGGGTGACATCAAGGAATTGGAAGCCAAAATCGAAGCCTCCAAGGCTGACACCATCAATTGGACGACGGGAATGTTTGTGGCGCAGACCGCTTTGATCATCGGTGCTATGTTCGGCATGATGAAAATGACGCAGCCGTCCGCGCCGGTTCAGTACGTTGCCCCACCCGGCCAGGAGATGCGCCTTCCTGCCCCACCTCCGGCGCGGTGACGTGGGTGGCGACAACTCCGTCTCTTTCGGCCAGGCCATCCGGTTGAAGTACCCCCCCTGGAAGGCGTGCCCCCTCCAGGGGTGAACCATCACAACACTGATGCCTTGTTGACGAACTCAATCATGGCTTGGCATAACTCCTGGGTCAACAGACGCTCGACAGCACGTGGGTCTGTCTCGGCGGCCACCTCGGCAGCAATCCGACTTGGAACTGCCAGGATCCGATCACGCCCACGACGCACCAAGGCAAAAACCTCACGATTCACAACCTCAAGTTCCACGAACTTTTCTGACCTGATCTCAAATTCAAGTTTAGCTGTTTTTCCATTATATTCTTGGCAGATAGACTCGTCTGGTAGTCAACCTTCTCGCCATCGACCAGCGCGACAACACCCCCTGGGCGCTGTTTTTCGGGATGATACGCCGGATTGGTGTTTGCCGCCCAGGCAGAATCAGCCTTTTGCTGATCAATGGTACCGTCAGACTCCCGTGGACACCGGCCAGAGGTGATGGCCTTGTGAACCGCACCTGGTGTTCGGCAGGATCGTTCCCTTCACGCACCACCCCCAGCAAACGGACTGCCTCTTGCCGTGCGGTGTCAGGGGTCCACGGCGCACCATGTGTGCCGATGGTAAATCGTCGCAATCGCCCTTGGTGGCGGTATTGAAGAACATAGATCCGTTTCCCGGCAGGCGTGACCTTAAACCCGAATCCCTTGGTTTCCGTGTCCCACAGGAAGGCATCCGTTTGGGTAGCGGTCAATGAGTCCACAAGCCGCTTGTTTATTTTGACTTGCATGCCATGCCCCTTTCGGCCAACATTCAGGGTAGAGGTTTGGTTCCAGCAATCATATTGCAATCATTTGGAACAAAACAAACGGAAATTCTCGGAAATGTATCACAACTATATTATTGATTTTCATATTATAATGAAACGTGCGAAAACGTCGGAAAAGCCATACCCTTGTCTTCACCCGGCTGGGGTCACAGGTTCAATCACCGTGACGATCACCAATCAAATCAAACAGTTAAGGCCACTTTTACAGTGGCCATTTTTGTTTCCCTCACCCATCCTCCTCCCCCCCCTTTTTGATTCAGATTATCCAACATCATGATCCGAATCATCACCACTGCCGACGACTACGGCCTGACCCAAGGCATGAACCAGGCCATGCATGACCTTTTCGCGCAAGGCGCCTTGTGTCGCGCCTCTGCCATGGCCACGGGCGAAGCCCTGGAAGAGGGATTGAGACAGATCACTCCCGAACACCGCATGCGCCTTGGGGCGCATCTCTGCCTGATCGAAGAGTGCCCGGTCGCCCCACCTGAGGAGATCCCCTCGCTGGTCACCCGCGAAGGGAGACTCTTGCCACGCTGGCACTTGATCCTGGAACTGCTGCTAGGTCATATCGACCCGGAGCATGTCGCGCGCGAAGTCCGCGCCCAACTGTCGCGCCTGCGCGATCTGGGCCTGGCCATCCGCCATATTGACAGTCATGCCCACTTCCATGTCTGGCCTACCCTGGCCCCGATCATCCGCACGGTCGCATGCGAATTCGGGATCCACACCTTCCGACTCCCCTTGGAGAGCCTCTCCCTGACCTGGCCACGACTCCCGTTCGGACGTCTGCCCATCGCCCTGGGAATCTCGGCCTGCGCCAAGATGAGCCGACGGGTCTTGGCAACCCCTCCGGGAACCGTCCCGGATCACTTTCTTGGACTGCTGCACAGCGGTCATATGAATCAAAAGGTGCTTGAATCCTGGTTGATCCGCCTCAAGCGACATGGGCAGATGCATTCAACCGTGGAGATCATGTTTCATCCGGCCTATCCCGAAACGGTCTCCGAACGGATCCTGCATGACCCGCAACATGGACAATACGACTTCCTGGCCGATACCCGTACCCTGGCGTGTCTGCCTGAGTTGCTCGCCACGCTCAACGATCGCGAACCTGGCATTGCATTGCGACTGGATCTTCCGGATCCGCGTTGAGGCGCGCTCCGCAGACATTCGTATGCATGCGGTGCATCCAGGATCCGGCTGTTGCGCATGACTTCACCATTAAGCATATTAAACCGCTGATTGGGTGCTATTTCGTCTTGCCCCTTATCGGGTTGCGCATGACTTCACCATTCAACATATTAAACCGCACCCAGCTTGGAAGGGGTCGCTTTTACGGGTAAAAAAGATATGGTCTTGGATATTCATCTCCCAGGGTTTTAATTTTGACTTTAGAGCGCTCTTCAAAAGAAGCCTTTTTCGCGTCTTTTGCTAATAATGGGCTGCGCGCCGCCTTCGTGGGAGTCGTTTCCGTTTTTTTTCTGAAACGACTCCCACATCTTGCACGCGGTCTGTTGGAAAACGAGGTATCCCGTGATGGGTGCGGTTTAATTCATATGGTGAATTCAAGAAGCCGAAGTCGCCTTGCCGATCATGCAACCCTCTTCCGATTGACATGATTGGATCAAGAGGTTGTCTCAGGTGAGCGTTCACAACTGCCGGTTACAGAATTTATACCTTTGGCGGATCGGTGCGCGCAGCGCGGGTTTGACCGGTCTGTTCCTGAATGATGTATGATGGACGTTGTTTGCTGTTCTCATAGATGCGTGCCACATATTCGCCAATAATACCGAGCACGATCAGAATCGTTCCCCCCATCAGCAGAATCAGCAGCACGATGGTCAGCCATCCCTGCACCATTTCACCATGTGTCAGCCACTTGATGAACAGTACCAGGCTATAGAAAAAACTGCCCCCCGCCACGGCCATGCCCAGATAGATCACGAAACGCAAGGGTGCGGTCGAAAAGGACATCACCCCTGACACCACCAAGGCCAGGGATTTCCGAAATGTATACTGTGCGCGTCCAGCAAATCGCTTTTCCGCCTGATAGGGGATATGTGCGATTCGGAAGCCAAGCCAATTGACCATACTGCGCAACAGCAACTGATCTTCTCGCAGACATTTAAGTTGATTCACCACCTGACGGTCCATCAACCGAAAATCGGAACCCCCAGGTTGAATGGGAAAATCGGAAAAAAAATTGATGATCTTGTAACCGAGGATCGACAGGAAATTTTTCATGAATCCCACCTCCTCGGTTGCGGTTTTGAACATGGTGACGGTATCGTACCCCTCACGCCATGTATCAACCATGCGTTCGATCAATGCCGGAGGATGTTGCAAATCGCCATCCATGCTGATGACCGCCCTTCCCACGGAGGCATCCAATCCGGCCTTGACCGCCAACTGATGGCCGAAATTGCGGGAAAAACGCAATCCATGCACACGCGAATCGCGACGATTCAGACCCTGAATGATTTGCCAGGATGCATCACGACTGCCATCATCGACAAAAATGATTTCGAAGGTAACCCGTAACCGATTTTCGATCACCTCTTTGACGCGCTGATAGAGAAGCTCGATATTCTCCTCCTCGTTATAAACCGGCACCACGATGGACAGCAGAACCGACGCATTCGGATCCGGATGCTCATCCTGCTGTGAAGGGGAGTCTGGATGGGTCTTGGCCATGGACAGGGGATCGATTGGGTGCATGATCGTTTCCGATGAGAGATAAGTCGCTGAAAAAGTATCCTGATACGTGCACGACCAAAACAGGAATTCTTATCACCCCATACCGCGCTTTCCTGTATAGGCGGATCCACGGTCATGCGGCACCGCGCTTGTCACGGTTGGCTGGGTGCGGTGTGATCCTCCATCATGAGAATGACGTAGAAAATGGAATTCTCATGGACGCAAGTCAAGGAACGGAATCGAGCCAGGCAGGCAGGGTGGTGACAGGTGTTTTGCATAAAAGGGTTGTTTGGCCAAGGCCGCATGATCCTGGATCCGGCAGTTGCGGGTGATTGCATGAGCTAACATATTGGTTCATTTGGTGAATTGCAAGAAACCGAAGTTACCTTATTGGTAATGAGACTTTCTTCCGATTTGCCAGATGGATCAAGAGGTTGCCGCAGGTGATTGCCCGCAACTGCCGAATCTGGGATGATGCCTCTTGCGTCCCGATGTCATCTTCCCGAATTTGGCAAAAGGGCGTCATGGGTCGATCGCCCCGACGATGCGCAGCGCAGCGCGCGCCATCGCCTGACGCATGGGAAGCTGCTCTTTGGTGCGCAGATGCAGATGTACCGCCACAGACCAGGTGGGTCTGCCCTCCCGCTCCACCCAGCCGACATACCAACCATGCAGATCCCCCTTTTCCGGTATAAAACCGGTCTTGCCCAGCAGTTGCACGCTCCCGAACCTCTCGGTCGGCAGGAGCCTTTTCAACGCCGCGAAACTCTCCCGGGAAAACGGCAACTCTCCCAAGGCCACGCGCCCCATGAAGGCCGCCTGCTCGATGGGAGAGATCTTGAGCGGACCATCCAGCCAGAAGCGATCCACCTGCTCCCCGATTTCGTGGTTGCCATAGTCGATGCGCCTCACCCACTCTCGCATCGACGTCAGACCGATGCGTCGCGCGATCTCCTGATAAACCGGCACCGCTGAGACAGCCATCGCCTCCTGGAGCGTCAAATCCTTCTCCCAGGTGGGCAACTGACGCGACTGGCGATCCCAGGGAAAGATCTCGGCTTCGCTCGTCAAGCCGCTTTCCAGGGCGATCAGGGCATTGGCCACCTTGAAGGTCGATGCCGGAGGATGCCGTTCCCCACAGAGGGCCGTATCCGAGTCGATCCGGGTGTGATCCGCCAGATTCAACAGAACCACGCAACCGATCAGATTTTCCGCCTCCGGCAGTCGCGCCAGACGCACATCCTCCATGGCATGGGTGCAAGGCACGATCATGAATACCCCATACAGCACCCAAATACGGACAAACCAGGAGATGCGCATGCTTTCGACCCCCAAAGCGCTTCGTCGAATGGGTTGGAAAAAGATTGACCCGAGAATAAGAATAACCTATTTTTCCAACTGATGCACGATTCCCGTTCAACCCGTGCCCATGGCACTCCATGACAGGTCCACGCGCATGTGCCTAGCCATTCCCATGCAGGTACGCGCCATCCAGGAGGATGGTTTTGGCATCGTCGAGATCGACGGGGTGAGCCGACTGGTTGGGTTGACGCTGGTGGATGAACCACGCATCGGTGATTACGTGATCGTGCATGCCGGTTTTGCCATCGAAATCCTGAAAAAATCGGACGCGCTCGAACGCATTGCCCTGTTCCGGGAGATGGCGCAACTTTGGAATGCGGAACAGCGATTGACTCCCGGCGGGGAGCCGATCGACTCATGAAGGGGTTTTCGGATCCCGCCCTGGCCGGGGCCGCGCGCCGCCTGAGCGCAGCCATCCAGGAGTTGGCTGCGCGCCTGGCAACCCAAGGGAAAACGGTACGCATCATGGAGGTGTGCGGCACCCACACCATGGCCATCGCCCGTTCAGGATTGCGCCATCTGCTCCCTGCCAATCTCCTTTTGACCAGCGGGCCGGGCTGTCCGGTGTGTGTCACCGGACCCGGCTACATCGACGCCGCCCTGGAGATGGCCGACCGTGGCGCCTGCATTGTCACCTTCGGGGATCTGATCCGCGTGCCGGGGTCGAAGATCCATCTTGCCGAAGCGCGGGCGCGAGGCGGGGATATTCGCGTTTGCTACTCCCCCATGGAGGCGCTGCGTCTGGCCCAGGAGGCCCCGGACCGACCGGTGGTTTTTCTGGCCATCGGTTTCGAGACAACCGCCGCGCCGATCATCGGCATGCTGGATCTGGCGCTTCAGGCCGGGGTGAAAAACCTCTTTTTATTGACGGCCTTCAAGTGCGTTCCTCCCGCCCTGACCGCCCTGATCGCCGATCCTGAAATCCGCATCGACGCCTTTTTGTGTCCCGGTCATGTCAGTGCCATCATCGGGGCCGACGCTTATCGGTTTGTCGCCGAAACTCAGCGTATCCCGTGCGTGGTAGCCGGTTTCGAGCCTTTGGATATCCTGTTGGCCATCGAGGGTATTCTCACGCAACGGGTATCCGGCGAGGCGCGGGTGGACAATCAATACCAGAGGGTGGTGCGTCCCGAAGGAAACCACAAGATCAAACAACTGATGGCGCGCTATCTGATCCCGGCGGATGTCGATTGGCGCGGTATCGGGGTGATTCCCTCCAGCGGATTGGCTTTGCGTCCCGAGTTTCGCCCATACGATGCCGAGGCGCATTTCGACCTTGAGGTCCAACCAGGTCGCATCCATCCCGATTGTCAGTGCGGCGAAGTGCTCAAAGGCAAGATCACCCCTCCCGAATGCCGTCTGTTCCGTCGCGGCTGTCATCCGGACCACCCCATCGGACCATGCATGGTCAGCTCCGAGGGAACCTGTGCGGCATGGTTCCATTATGACCCCATTGGCATTCCGGAGAACCGACATGGATGACGAACGACGTGTGTTGTTGGCGCACGGTGGCGGTGGTCGGCTTTCGCGTGAACTGATCGAGCGGGAGATCGTTTCACGTTTTGGTCAAGAAGCGCTTCAGGGGTTGCCCGATGCCGCGGCATTGACCCTGAACACCCCCTCGATCCGTTTTACCACGGACAGTTTCGTGGTTCAGCCGCTTTTTTTCCCTGGGGGTTGTATTGGCGACCTGGCGGTGCATGGCACGCTCAACGATTTGGCGGTGAGCGGTGCGCGTCCGCTTTATTTGAGCCTGAGCATGATCCTCGAAGAGGGGTTGCCCTGGTCCACCCTGCGCCGGGTGTTGGATGCCATTCGTGCGGCTGTCCGAGCGAGTGGCACCCTGGTGGTCACCGGGGATACCAAGGTGGTGCGGCGTGGGCAGTGTGACGGAATCTATCTTTCCATGGCGGGGATTGGTGCGGGCCTTGAGGCTTTTTCTCTCTCCCCGGCATCCATCCGTCCTGGAGATGTGATTCTGGTCAGTGGCACGTTGGGCGATCATGGCATGGCGGTCTTATCCGCTCGGGAAAGCCTCTTTTTGGACAGTGGTCTGGTCAGTGACACGGCATCGGTTTTTCCGTTGGTGGAGGCGATGCTTCCCTGGGCATCGGGTGTGCGTTTCATGCGGGATCCGACGCGGGGGGGGCTTGCCGCCACTTTGCATGAAGCCTCGGTAGGGTGTGGCTTTGTATTGGATGAGACCGAGTTGCCGTTTGCCCCTGCCGCTGTCGTGATTGCGGATCTGTTGGGTATTTCGTTGTTGCACGCCCCGTGTGAGGGGCGGATGGTGGCGGTGGTCGCACCGGAGGTGGCGGAGGCCATCCTGGCGGTTTGGCTTGGATTGCCGGAAGGCTGTGGTGCGTGTCGGATTGGACGGGCGGAGGGGATGGCAGGTCGAGTGACGCTCAGGACGATGATTGGCGGAGTGACTCTTTTGGACATGCCTCATGGTGAGTTGTTGCCACGGATTTGTTGACTGCCTGAGATCATCGAGATTTCAAACTGTTACAGCGGACGAGGAACCGAAGGTTCCCGGCTTGAGTGCGGAGACGAAGTCCCAAGGTTTGGTTTTTGCTTCTGACTTTTCGAAATTTTATTTTAGTGTTTTAAAAATTTTTTATATTATTTCATTAAAATAAAAAAGCGATCCTCTTGTTCCTTGTGAAAATCGCTGCGCGCAGCCTGGGCTGCGGGAATGTTTCGCGATGTTTGCGAAACGTTCCCGCAAACATGCCCCAAACAAACAGGCCGACGCAGGCGACAATGGCGCTGAGAACCATTCGCCGTGAAGCATTGCCACAAGTCGGCAATGCTTCACGGTACATATAAGCGCGCGCTGCGCCTTTTTTCGCAAAAGACGCTAAACCGCACCCAGCTTGGAATGTGTCGTTTTTACTGGTGAAAAAAAAGAGAGTGTCTGGGAGATTCATCTCCCAGGGTTTTGATTTTGACGTTAGCCCGCTCTTCAAAAGAAGCCTTTTTCGCGCCTTTTGCGAAAAAGGCGCTGCGCGCCGCCTATTGGAAAACGACCTATCCCGAAATGGGTGCGGTTTAGAATAAAAGTCAAACAATAAAAGACAAAACCTCAGAGCGTCGCCCCGAACCCTGCCAGGGGCCATTGGCCACTGGATCCCGATAACTTTTTCATCCCATCATAACGGATCAACCGCATCACCACCATGCATGAACTCGCCATCGCCCTCTCTCTGGTGGACCAACTGCGCCGCATCGCCGAACGGGAACACGCAACCCGCATCACTTGCGTGCGCATCCGCGTGGGCCCCACAAGCGGCGTGGATGGCGAAGCTCTGGCCTTCTGCTTTCCCATGGCGGCACGCGAATACCCGTCGCTTGAGGCCACACAACTCCAAATCACGACCGAACCCTTGCAATGGCTCTGCCTGACATGCCACAAACTCTTTTCCGAACCATCATCCGAACCGGTCTGTCCTTATTGCGGCGCCCTGGAACACCATCTGACCGGTAGCGACGAACTGACCCTGGAATCCGTGGAGCTAACCTGATGTGCGAAACCTGTGGATGCAGCGATGCCTTGAATCACACCCATCACGATCACGATCACGATCACGATCACGATCACGATCACGATCACGATCACGATCACGAAGATCACTTTCACGGCACGCATACCCACGACGGCCATACCCATTTCCATCCCCCAACCCCGACACGCAGTGTGCGGGTGGAAAACGATATCCTGGCTGTCAACCACGCAGTCGCCGAAACCAACCGCCGCTGGCTGGAACGCTACCGCATCCATGCCATCAACCTGATCTCATCCCCAGGTTCCGGCAAAACGCTCCTTCTGGAAAAAACCCTCAAACGCCTCCAGAACCGCATCCCCACAGCCGTGATCGTCGGCGATCTGCAAACCGATCTCGATGCCCAACGGTTGCAAGGGCTGGGCGCACGGGTCAAACAGATCGAAACCGTCAATGCTTGCCATCTGGATGCCGAACGGGTCAGTCAGGTGCTGCCAGGAGTGATCGACGAAACCACACGATTGCTGTTCATCGAGAACGTCGGCAATCTGGTCTGCCCGGCAGCCTTCGACCTGGGCGAGACCGAACGGGTGGTGCTGCTCTCCACACCTGAAGGCGAGGACAAACCGTTGAAATATCCTGTGCCATTCATCAAGGCATCGATGGTGCTGGTGACCAAAACCGATCTGGCCCCCCATCTGACTTGGAAACGTGACGCCTGCCTGGATGCCCTTAAACGGGTCAATCCGTCTACCACAATCCTCGAATTGAGCGCCTTGACCGGTGAGGGGATGGATGCATGGATCCATCACCTCGAACAGGCGGTTCGCCTCAAGGGATGAGCGACCATTCTGACCCCACCGTTCGCTGGACCATGCAAATCATGGGCGTGGTCCAGGGGGTCGGCTTCCGGCCGGCATTGCATCGGCTGGCCACCGCAGCCAACCTGGGCGGTTGGGTGGAAAACCACTCCGGCGGGGTCCATCTGGAACTGATCGGCAATCCGGCAGAGCTGGAAACGTTCGTCAACACCCTGCCCGACCGTCTGCCTCCCATGGCGCGCATCGACGCCATCGATTGGCTTTCACGACAGCCGAACGATCCCGACATCCCACACCTGCCGTTCCACATCCGCCCAAGCCGTGAATCTGCCGCCGCACGCATCTCGATTCCACCGGATCTGGCGGTTTGTCTGGAGTGCCTGGCCGAAATCACCGATCCGAACAACCGACGGTATGGCTACCCCTTTACCAGTTGCACGGCCTGCGGACCCCGCTATACCGTTCTGGAACGACTCCCATATGATCGTGCTCATACCGCGCTGCGACACTTTCCGCTCTGTCATGCCTGCCAGGCCGAATACGACCACCCCCTCGACCGCCGCTTTCATGCCGAAAGCACCGCCTGTCCGCGCTGCGGTCCGTGCCTGCTCCTGACCGACCACCACGGTCACCCCCTGCCCGATTCTCCGCTACCCAGTGCACGCCGCGCCCTGGCCGAGGGCAAAATTCTGGCCGTGCGCGGTCTCGGGGGTTATCAACTCATGGTCGATCCCACCAACCGGGAGGCCATCCGAAAGCTGCGTGACCGAAAAACACGTCCGGACAAACCGTTGGCCATCATGGCCGTCTCCCTGTACGCGGTGCAACGCCACTGTCAGGTCACAGATGCGGAAATCCGACTGCTGCGCCACCCCAGTCAGCCGATCGTCATCCTGCCCATCCGCCCGGATGCCTCGGGAATCCCCGTCGATCTGCTCTCCCCGGACAGCCCTACCCTCGGCATGATGCTCCCCACCACCCCCTTGCACCATCTGTTGTTCCACCCACTGCTCGATGACCCGACTCCTCCCTTCGAACTGCTGGTGGCCACCAGCGGCAATCCGTCTGGAGAACCCCTCTGCATCGACAACCATGAGGCCGTGACCCGTCTCGGCGAGGTAGCCGATCTGTTCGTACAGCACGATCGCACCATCATCCGCCGCAACGACGACTCGGTGGCCGTGGTGCTCTCGACCGGTCCGCAGATCTGGCGCCGCGCACGCGGCCTGGTGCCTGACACCGTGCGCCTGCCGACACCTCTGCCTGTCCATGTGCTGGCCATGGGCGCGGATCTGAAAAACACCTTTGCACTCGGCTTCGATGACCAGATCCTGCTCTCTCCGCACATCGGCGATCTGCGCGCCGCCAAAAGCGTCGATGAACTGGAACAGACCCTGCGCGCGCTTCTGGCCCTCTGGGGACGCCAACCGGAGGTCATCGCCATCGACCTCCATCCGGATTTGCACGCCTCCCGCCTCGGACAACGACTGGCCATCGAATTCGGCGTCCCGGTGGTCACGGTCCAGCATCACCATGCCCATGCCCTCGCCTGCATGGCCGAACACGGGGTGGAAACGGGTCTGGGACTCATCTTCGACGGAGTGGGACTCGGCACCGACGGCATCGCCTGGGGCGCCGAACTGTTGCAAGTCACCCCGCACGCCTTCCAACGGCTGGCCACCTTCGCCTCAGCCCCCCTGCCCGGCGGGGATCAGGCGGTCGCACGTCCGCTACGACAACTGATCGGACGGCTGGCCATGGCGAACCTGCAACTACCCCCGGAACGGATGGCCTTGCTGGGGATCCGACCCGAAGAGGCAACGATCTGGGCCGAACAGGCAAGACGGGGATTGAACGCCCCACCGTCCCATGGCGCCGGACGCCTGTTCGATGCCTTCTCCGCCCTGCTCGGCGCAAGCCCGGCCAAGATCACTTACGAAGGACAGGCCGCCATTCGCCTGGAGTCCCTGGCCCGCACCTGGCAGGAAGATCCGGTGTGTGCGCCGTATCGTATGGAGAGATGCCCGGACGGGCTGTTGAAGATACACTGGGAAGAGGCGTTCGCCTGGGGCATGCGCGCGCTCGCCCACGGCGAGCCACCCGCGCGGCTCGCCATGGCCCTGCATCACGGCGTGGCCGAGGCAGCCTGTCACATGGCACGGCATGGCGCGGAAAGGACCGGTGAGAAAAGAATTTATTTAAGCGGCGGGGTCTTCATGAACCGGTTGCTGAATGAAATCCTGGTTCCCATGCTGCACCAGGCAGGATTGACCCCCCATGTGCATGCACGCATCCCGCCCAACGACAACGGCATCTCTCTCGGCCAAGCCATTGCGGCAGGCAGGCGATGACAGACCGGGCGGGAATGCATCAGCCATCGTAACCGGTTGCCCTCTTGATCGTCTCCAACCGCTCCAGCAACAGCTTCACCGCCTGATGCTGAATCTTGATGAGAATCTCTGGCGGCAGATCGGAGTAGTGCTTCTCCTCAAGCTGGAATACCAGAGACTCCTCCATGGCAATCACACTGGTGGAGCGAACCTGGCGAGAGACGAATTCGATCTCGCCGAAAATCGTGCCGGGCTTCAAGACGGCCAGGATCTTCTCCGGCTCAAAGCGGCGGGTCACCTTGGTAGCCCCGGTGATCAGGACGAACATGGTGCGATCCACATTGCCTTCG
This sequence comes from Magnetococcales bacterium, assembly GCA_015232705.1. GTDB lineage: Bacteria > Pseudomonadota > Magnetococcia > Magnetococcales > Magnetaquicoccaceae > Magnetaquiglobus. The sequence continues at coordinate 12,949 of JADFZD010000016.1, forward strand.
CGGATGATCGTTTCGCCAGCCTTGCAGATCTTGAAATGGCCGTTATGATAGACATGTTCCATTTCGGCATCCGAGAAATCGCCAAAAAAGGCGATGCCAGCCACCTCTTTTTTCAGGAATTGCAGCGCATCCAACGCTTCCATCGTCCAACCACTCCACGACCGACTGAGTTATTGAGGAACCGCCTTGAAAAATGACTGGATCGCCCTGCCTCGGGAACGCCGCGCCATTCACCAACCGACCGGATTGATACTGGAGTTCAAAGCCAGTACCGACGGTTCCGGAAGTATGCGCGTCGATAGCCCCAATCCGCAAGTATTGCCGGAGTCATTTCTTGCAAATGTCGAAGCGTTGGTACGGGAAGGGTGGGACATCTATGCGTCCGCCTCCGAAGCGGCTTTGGCCGCTGAATGGGCCGAGGAGTCAGAGAGGCACGCACAGAAGGGATAAACCCGAATCCGGCAATTGCGAACGTTCACATGATGCAACATGTTGATCCATATGGATAATCGCAAGAAAACCTCATGACCAGAAAAGTCACGTCGGTTTTTTACAAGTCACCCTATGAACCAATGGGTGCGATCATGCAATCATTCGCAACGGCCAGATCCAGGAGAACAACCTTGTGCTCTGGGGGTCACTCCGGCTTGACATAGGCCGGGCAGGTAACCTGGGTGACGGGAAAATCCGGGTGATCCACCCGCATGGCGGTGAGTTTGCCGCCATAGACGCAACCGGAGTCCAACCCCATGAAACGTCCAATGCGGGTCAGGCCGGCGATTGCCCAATGGCCGTAGATGATCCGCGCGTCATCCTGCCAATCGAGCAGGGCATGCCAGGGATGATAGGGCGAGTCCGGCTCCAGCTTGAAGGCATCACCCCCCGAAGTGCCAGGAATCGCCCAGACCACCCGACCATCCGGTTGACAGATCCGCAACCGTGTCATGACCGCCATGGCAAAGTGCAATCGGGCGGTCTCATCCATCGTATCTGTTTCATTCTCAGGAAGGTTGGCCGGATAGCGGGCCAAAAAGGGGCGCAGTTGCGCATCATCGCGCAAAATGGCACTCAGGCGAGTGGCGTATTCCATGGCCTGATCCAGACTCCAGCCAGGGAAAAAGCCGGCATGCACCAGACGCAGATTCAACTCGGGCTCATGATGTACAAAGGGTAGCTGGCGCAACCAGGCGAGGATGTCGTCGCGTTCCGGACAGGTGGTCAGGAAGCCGAGATGTTTTATAAACCCCTTCTCCGGGAACCCGAGAAGGCCGTTGATGGCGCGCAATTCGTGGTTGCCCATCAGGGTGACGGCGCGCTCCTGCTGCTCCCGCACGAAACGGATGGTGCCCAAAGGGTCTGGACCACGGCTGATGATGTCGCCGACAAACAGCAGACGATCCTGCCCAGGCCGGTAACGAATCGCCTCGAGCAGGGTCAAGAGCTGCGGCAGACAGCCATGGATATCTCCAATGGCATAAACGGCCATGCCATCACCCTCGGTCGAACAGGCGGGTCAGTCAAACATATCCGGACTGCCCCAGGTGGAAAACGGGGTATGCACCAGATTGGCGTTGAAAAAACGCGCATCGGTCGAGACCTCCCGACCAATCCAGTCGGGCAAGGCAACAACCTGATTTTCATCCTTGAGTTCCACTTCGGCCATGATCAACCCCTGGTTGGCCCCGCGAAACTCATCCACCTCCCAGACCACATCGCCGATGGGAATGCGGTGACGGGTTTTTTCGATCCAGGGACGCTCGCAGAGGTTATCGAGAATGGCTTTGGCCTCTTCCGTGGGAATGACATATTCGAATTCCAGTCTGGACAGCCCTTCGGAAATTCCCTTGATGGTCAGGGTTCCCTTGTCGCCGGCAATGCGCACCCGCACCACCCGCTCCTTGACCGTGGAGAGAAATCCCTGTTGAAAATCCACGCCCTCGCCCAGACCACGCCAGTCGTCATTCTTGACCAGAAAACGACGTTCGATCTCCTTGCCCATCGTCTCGCATCCCCTTGATCCAACGGTTTCATGCGTCAAGCGAGCAGATCCTCGCTCCACGGATCATCCATGCCCACCACCGGATCCTCGCCACGCAACACCGAGGCAAAAACCAACATCGCCTTGCGGGCCGAGCCGATCGGATAGTAGCAGGCATCCCAGTTGTCATTGCCCTCGCCATCATGCAGGGCGATCACATGGTCGAATTTCCACGCTTCGCGCATTTCGGTCAGCGCGCTGGAACACCGTTTTTCGATCTCTTCCAGGTCGCGCAACGACAGATGGACCTTCTGGCGTGCCGCGCGATGCAAGAGCTTGCGACGCTGCACCTCGGAGATGAACTTGTTCAGGTCCACTCCCAGTGGCAGCGATTTGAGATAGAGGATTTCATCCCTGGAGAGGGGCGACAGGAAAACCGATACCGCCGGATAGTGATCCAGCAGTCCCACCTCACGCAACCGGGCGGGCAGGAAGGGATTTCCCTCGAAGAAGGGAGTCAGACCCGCATCGAAGATCCGTTGCACCTGGGCAATTTCGAGCGCCTGCAACTCGCCGCGCACGTCGGCAACGATATAACCATCTTTGGTACGCAACGCTTCGATCTCGCCGCGTGGACGAAAAAAACAATCGACCCCCTCCTCCTCTCCGGGACGCGGGGTCCGATCATTGAAGAGCACCAGTTGTTTGAACCGTGCCATCAGTTCGGGATAGAACATCCGCATGCCACGGATCAAGGGACCTTTGCCGACACACGACGGCCCGGAGAGCAAGACGATACGCTGCATTTTCAATCAGAACTCCCTTTCAGAACAGCACTCCAGCCGTAACAGCCCGCACAGGCGCCCCAAAGGACAAACCTCGGGGGCGGTATGGGCTTGATGGAACCATCCCATTGCTTTGGATCCTCGGATCAGGAGGACCACGGTCATGGAGGTTCTTTGATCCATCAGGCTGCCGGTATCTTGCGCGGGGACTACAGATTGAGTTCGCGCTTGAAGATCGCCTTGTGGATATCGCCCAGGCTGACGATGCCAACCAAGCGATCTCCATCTTCGACCACCGGGATGCGGCGGAAGCGATGCAGATCCATCTGCGAAGCGGCCATGAGAATCGGATCCTTGGGCGACACGGAGAAGACGCGCGCGGTCATGAGATCTTCGACCTTCTTGGAGAGAATCTCCTCGTAGCTCTCCTCCATGGACTCGAAATCGCGCTGTTTGAGCGGATCGTGCAGGAAGGTGCGATAGCCGGGCAGAAGACCGTTCAAGATATCCTTTTCGGAGATGATCCCCACCAGTTTGTTGTCCTCCTCGACCACCGGCAGACCGCTGATTTTGTTGGTGCAAAGGACGACGGCGATCGATCGGATGGAGTCGGATTTTTTGGCGGTACGCAGATTGCGGGTCATGACGTCTTCGACTAGCATGGCGATTCCCCTCGTATTGTGAGTTCTCGGGTTACAGTGTTAACATCTCCCGACAGGAGATCAAGCGTTACCCATAATCTGTAATTTGTCAAGCAAGAAAAAATTTTTCCAAAGTAAAACCGATATTTATTTTGCACTGCAACAAGCCAATACCAACGCATCCTCCGGCCCAAATGGCCCATGGCGGTAATAACCGCGACGCAGACCGATGCGCACGAAGCCCAGACTTTCATAGAGCTGACGCGCCGCCACGTTCGATGCCCGCACCTCCAGCAGGGTCTCCCCGACACCCGCAGATCGAGCTGTCTCCAGGAGTGCTTCAACCAGCATCCTTCCCAATCCCTGGCGTCGAAAGGCAGGGGCAACCCCCAAAATCAGCAGATGCCACTCGTCATGCAGCAATCGGGAAACCGCATAGCCGACCAGTTCGTTCGCCGGGGTGAGCAGCACCCTGCGACAACCAACCAGGGTCAACTCCTCGGCAAGCATCGGCAGACTCCAGGGTGCATGCGCGATCTCCTGTTCCAGGGCTGCCACGGCCAACAGGTGTCGCGACGCCATCTCCTCCAAGCGCCATCCGCAGGATTCGTACAGGATCAATGAGAGGGCTCCTTGGCATCAGCCTTGCGCACATAAACCGGCTCCAGGGATTCGAGCAGTCCGATCTCCTGAACGGGCAAACGATCCGCCATCGCACCCAGGTGCGCCACATCCAGTGACCAGAAGGCCGTTGGGAGGAGACGTATTCCCTCCTTCTCCAGGGCACGCCAGCGCTCACCATGCACCTCAAGGGCATTGCCGATCAGATGTAAAGGAACGCCATACCTGGTTTTCCAAGCACACAGGTGCTCCATCATCGTCTCTGGATCGCACACCAGAAGATCCGAGCGCAACTTGGGTTGCTGCTCCTGAATTTCATAAAGCGCAGCATACACCTCTCCCCGCCTCGCGTCGAGCGTTGCCGCCACCCAACCCGTACAATTCGCAGCACGCGCCACCACCTCCAAAGTGGAAAAACCGGCCACCGGAAGCCCAAGTGCCAAGGCCATGCCCTTGGCCATACCCAAAGCAATGCGTGCCCCGGAAAAACTGCCCGGACCCAGGGTGACGGCCAGACGCTCCAGATCCACCATGCGCCACCCGGCATCCCCCATCAATCTTTCGATCGCCTGGGGCAGCAACGCCACATGCCCTTCCGGCCCCTCGAATTCAAGCTTGCCAACCACCCTTCCCCCATCGAGCAAAGCAGCGCCACCTCGGGGAAAACAGCTGTCCATAGCCAGGATTTTCATGCAAAAAAGCGGCGCACCGCCTCCAGATCATGGGTCACGGGAGCCGCCGGCAGGCTCTCCAGAAAGAAACGTCCATACCACTTGCCCGTCAAACGGCGATCCAACACCACCATCACCCCCCGGTCGGCGCTGGTACGCATCAGACGACCCAGACCCTGTTTCAACGTAAGAATCGCCTGAGGCAAAGAAAGTTCCCTGAAAGCGTTGCGTCCATTGCTTTCCAGCCACCGCTGCCGCGCCGCCACCATCGGTTCACCAGGCGAGGCGAACGGCAAACGATCCACCACCACCAGCGAAAGGGTCTCGCCCGGCGCATCCACCCCCTCCCAAAAACTCGATACCCCGAGCAACACCGAGGAGGTCTCCTTTTTGAAAGCCTCCAGCAACGCCCCCTTGGCCTGCTCCCCCTGGGCGAACAGACGATAAGGGATCCGCCCCTCAAGTCCGGAACGGACCAACTCAAGCATGCGAAAGCTGGTAAACAGACAGAGCGCCCTTCCGGAACTCACACGCAGCAGGGTAATCAACTCCTCGACCACAGCGCTGGCATACGCCACATCCACAGGATCCGGCAGATGCCGGGGAAGATAAAGCAAGGTGCGACCGGGATAGTCGAAAACCGGCGGCAAACGACAGGTCTCGACCCCGACATCCATCAGGCCCAACTGCTCCATGAAAAAGGCAAACCCCTGCTCGCCCGGACCCGAGGTCAGGGTCGCCGAGGTGAAAACCGCCGTCTTGACGCGCGGATAGAGCAGATTGCTCAAGATGGGTCCGGTTTCCAGAGGGGCGGCAGAGAGAAAAACCCCCCGGTTGCGTGTTTCATACCAGTAGACCCGCGCCGGATCGTCCAACGCGCGAATGGTTTTCACGGCATCAAGCAACTCTTCGGTACGTCGGCCACAATTGGCCATGCCCGTGGATCGCGGACGATGCGGCTCCAGGGCGTCACGCAGACCATGTACCGCCCACTCCACCTGATAAATCGCCTGTCCTGCCTCTCCCGCCATATCCTCCAGAGTGAACGCCGCCCGCTGATCATCGAATGGAAAAGCGTTGCGCAACCGAAAGGTCGCCTCCTCCATGCCGACCAGGGCCGCCAATACTGCGTCATCTCCGCCGCCCACCTCCTCGAACTCCCGACGGATGTCGCGCGTCACGTCACGCAATTTGTAGTTGCTCACCTCGATGGCAAAAAATCGGGTAGCCACATCCGGAATGCGGTGCGCCTCGTCAAATACCAGGGCATCATATTCCGGAAGAATCTCGCCGAACCCCCCCTCCTTGACCGCCAGATCGGCGAAAAACAGGTGATGATTCACCACCACCAGATCGACCGCACGCGCCCGCTCTCGCGCCCGGTTCAAGAAACAGGTCTGATAATCCTCGCACTTGCGCCCAAGACAAAAATCCCCGCCCGCATGCACCCCCTGCCACAACCCCAGACTCTCGGGCATGTCGCGCAATTCGTCCTTTTCGCCGGTCTCGGTCTCACGCGCCCAATCCTCCAGCCGCGCCACCCACTCCCGCTCCCGCTCCGGTACGGCCAACCCCCCGCTCCGGAAGCCTTTCCAACGATAAAGACAAAGATAATTGGCGCGCCCCTTCAGGGCCGTGGCCGTGAATTCGCGTTCGGTAGCCCGCCGCACCAAAGCCAGATCCTTCTCCATGATCTGATCCTGCAACGCCTTGGTGGCCGTCGAAACAATCACCTTGCGCCCGAGACTCAACAGAGGCAACAGATAAGCCAGAGTCTTGCCGGTCCCGGTCGGAGCCTCGATCAACAGCATGCCATCCTGATCGGTGGTCGCAATGATCCGTTCGGCCATCCGGGTCTGGGCCGGTCGCGCCTCGTAACCAGGCAGGGTGGCCGCCAGACGACTCTTGGCGCCCAGCAACCCCT
>JADFZD010000170.1 GCA_015232705.1 Magnetococcales bacterium
TTAGGATCCGCGATTTTCGCGGAATCAGAGACGGTCTTGCGCGTCGCCGGGCCACCACTCTCCTTGGCCGAGTCGCTCGGTACACCCTCTTCAGAGGCAGCCGGAGGGGTAGAGGTGCCAGTTTTGGGAGCGTTGCTCTCGGTGACACTCTCCTTATCCTTGTCGGCATCGGATTTGACAGAAGCCGGCGCACTTGCCTGCGGGGTATCGGCCTGTGCGGTGAGCGCCGGCTTGACAGGTGCCGATTCGACAGGCGATGCCGGTTTGGGCGGAGGCGGATCGGTCTTGACCGTCTGACTCTTGACGCCAGACTGCGATTTGACCTGACCCGCCTTGGCCGAAGGTTGCTCGGCGGATTCGGTAAACAGCGTCTTGACTTTGTTGAGCTTGCCGGTGAGCGCATTGTTGCCCGGATTGAGCTTCAAGGCGCGTGCATAGGCCTGGGATGCCATCTTGGCGTGGATGTCGCCCAGATTCTCATGCGCGGTCGCATAGTTGGGATGGGCCTTGACCGCCTGGTTCAACGCCTCCTGGGCCTTTTCGAACTGCCCCTGCTCGGCATACAGCACCGCAAGGTTGTTGTAAGGCTCAGGCAGTTCAGGGAAATCCTTGCTCAACTGCTGAAAAACCGAGATCGCCTGATCACGCTGTTTGGTTTCGGTGAGAATCAGTCCCTTGAGAAAGCGTGCCTGCGCATCCTGGGGGTGATCGGTGAGGAATTGATTCAACCGTTTCAAGGCCGTGTCAAAATCCTTGCGATCCGCGATGGCATAGATTTCATCCAGAGATTCGGCGGCAACCACTGGGAAAGTCAACAAAAGTCCAAAAATAATGCCCAGGGCGCGGACGAACGGACGCGATCGGTTCATAAAGGCTACTCCAGGGAAATGGCGTGAAAAAAATGACACTCACCGGGAAAAAAAGGGTCCCAATGGGTTTCACGGTATCCGAATAGCGAGCATTGTGCCAGAAAATCCAGATTTACAAAAGGTGAGTCGCGATAAGTCCGCTCACGTGGGCATGTATCATCACGAGGATTTGAGCAGGATTTCAAAGAGGATTGATGACAGTGATTCATGAGGCGTACGAAACGACGCCAAACAGCCCCATGCAGGGTTTTCCGAGTGTCTGAGACTGTCTGGCACGTGCCAGACAGTCTCAGGACAGGGGATTGAGGCGGGTATGGATCAAAGGCGTCGAAGGGTGAACTACCGTTTGATCTGCTCGCGCCGCATTTGCAGATAGGCATCCCGCAAGGCGATATAGGGATCGATGGCCGCCTTTTGCAGATCCTCGTACTCCCCGACATGCAGGGAGGTGTGGTTGACCAGTTTGACCCCGTAGATCTCCAGCCGGGTCCACTGATTTTCCGGATAGTAGGTCAGTGGATTGAGCAGCACATCCCCCGCCAAACCCACCGTATCGCGCAGTGTCGAGGGACCGATGATCGGCCATTCGATGTAGATGGAATCCCCGATGCCCATATTGCCCAGAGCCTGGCCAATATCCTCGTCGCTGCTCTTCAGATTGAAATGGGTTTCGGCCACATCGAAAAAGCCCAAGCCACCCAAGGTGGTGTTGATGAGAAAACGGGAGAGTTCCTGTCCGGCGACTTCGATCTTTCCTTGCAGCAGGGCACTGACGAAATGTTTGGGCATGGCCAGGTTGTGAAAGAAATTCCCAACCGCGACACGCACGGGTTCCGGGAGGATGGCGGCATACAGCATGGCGATCGGCTTGAGCAGACCATGATAGAAAAGATCGTTCAGCGAGTAGACAAAACGGTTCCATGGCTCCAGCGGATCGGAAACCGGTGGGGATTCCAGGCGCATGTCATCCAGGGTGGTATTCTGGTTTGAAAACTTGCTGGCGTCCTTGTCGATCGCAGCCACGACTTCTTGCGGTTGTTTCGAGACAGACGCATCGGCAGCCACGCCAGGGCCCGGCATCCACAGAAAAGCCAGGGCCATCCAGATCAGCAACAGTCTACGCATGGGTCTTGATCCTTGCTCGGGTTATTTTCTTTAATTGTCCTTCTTCCCTTGCCAATATTCCCGATAATGGGCGATAATCTTTGAGTTTGCAATGTATTTGATGTGTTCCGTGCGATGAAAATTTTCAGGAATCCCTTTTCACACATACACTTGGCCATTAATGGAATATGGAATGTCGGTTGACCAGGTAAGATATGTCGGTTCCTTGACATTGGAGCTGGTCCGCGAATTGGGACGCATGTTCCTGTTCCTGTGGGAAGTCCTCCTGTCGTTCGTCACGCCGCCCTTTCGCTGGACCAATTTTCTCAAGCAGGTCCATTTCATCGGCATCCGTTCCCTGTTCGTCATCGCCCTTACGGCGGTGTTCGCCGGCATGGTGCTTGCCTTGCAAGGCTACTACACCCTGGCACGCTTCGGCTCCGAGGCCCTGCTTGGACCCGCTGTGGCGCTCTCCATTATCCGCGAACTCGGACCCGTGCTCTCCGGCTTGATGGTCACCGGGCGCGCCGGTTCCGCTCTGACCGCTGAACTCGGCATCATGCGCATCCGCGAACAGATCGATGCGCTTGAGGTCATGGGCATCCAACCCCTTAAATATCTCGTCACCCCGCGCGTCGAAGCCGGACTGCTCGTCCTCCCACTTTTGACCGTGCTTTTCGATGTGATCGGCATCTGGGGGGGCTACTTGATCGCCGTGCGCCTGCTGGGCATGAGCGCCGGCACCTTCTTCGGCGGCATCGAGTCCTCCGTGGAGATGCATGACATCGTGACCGGCCTGATCAAATCGGTCAGCTTCGGTCTCATCGTCACATGGATCTGTACCTATAAGGGCTATTTCACCCGTCGCGGCGCCGAGGGCGTCAGTCACGCCACCACCTCCGCTGTGGTGTTGAGTTCCGTGCTGATCCTGGTGTGTGACTATTTCATAACTTCGGTCATGCTGTAGCCTAAGGATTCCGTCGTGTCGTCTTCTGCCATCCCGACCGATTCCGTGCCGCCTTCCGGCTCCGAGGGCACTCCCTTATCCCTCGGACGGCAGCTCGTGGCCAATGGCTGCGTCACGGCGCGGCAGCTCGACCTTGCCTTGCAACGCCATCGTCCCGGCAATGAAAAATCCGCTTCCGATGAGCATCTGGTCGGTCGTACCCTGGTCGAGATGGGCTATATCAGTCAGGCCAACCTGTTGGATTGTCTCTACCAGCAGTTTGCGCGCGAGCGGGATGCCTATCAGGTCGAACCCGGTGTGGATCCGGTGATCCGGCTGGAGGGGGTGGTCAAGATTCTCGATGGCCGACGTGTGCTCGATGCTGTGGATCTGGCCATTCCTACCAATCGTGTCACGGCCATCATTGGCATGAGCGGTGGAGGCAAGAGTGTGATCCTCAAGCACATGGTCGGTCTGATGAAGCCGGATCAAGGCGTGGTCAGGGTGGGCGGTGTGCCTTTGGCAAAGCTCTCCGGTCGCGAATTGAGCCGCATGCGCGGACGTTTCAGTCTGCTCTTCCAGGGTGGCGCGCTCTTTGATTCCCTGAATGTTCATGACAATGTGGCCTTGCCTTTGCGAGAGAAGGGCC
>JADFZD010000171.1 GCA_015232705.1 Magnetococcales bacterium
GTTCGACCTCGGCATAATAATAGAAATCACCGGGATGGTCAGGGCGGGGCTCGCCGTAAATCATCAGGAAGATCAGGCCGCCCGGCTTGACGTGGCGGGCGACGTGACGGAATGCCCGATAGGTGTCACCGGTATGGTGCAGCACGCCGAACGACCAGACCAGATCGAATTGCTTGTCGATCGGAAGCGGGGCCAGCAGGTTGTGTTGGATGACCTCGACCTTGTCCCCGAATTCGGCGCAGGCGGTTTGCGTGTTGGCGACACCCGCTTCCGATTGGTCGATCGCGGTCACGGTGGCGCCCATGGATGCCATCGACCACGAGAAGCGGCCCGAGCCGCACCCGGCGTCCAGCACCTGCTTGCCGGCGAACCATTCACGCGGCAAACCGCTGTAGCGGCACACCAGCTTCGGCTCGCGTTCCTTGATCTCCGGGACATTCTCGATCCAATTGCCATCTGGCATGTCGCGCCATTGGAAATCGAAGGAATCGCGCGTGTAGCTCTTGATCGGCATGTGGTGGATCGAATCGCCAGCGAGGTAACGCTGAATGCTGGTGACGCGGCTTAGTTCGTACACCAGATAGTCGACCTTCAACTCAAGCGCACGGATACGTTCGTCCCGCACCGTCAGGTCTTCGGCGCGAATACCCTGGGATGCGCTCCCGCACAGACGGGTAAGAATTTTTCTCAACATGGTAGTTCCAGACCCCTGGATGCAGGACAAGACGTACAGTCACGCAACAACGCGCTCGGCGGTCAGTGGACGGCCGCTTCCCATCTGGCTGAGGAATGCGTGGCCGTCGAAATAGCAAGCACCCGATCGCATTGCAAAAGGATATGCGGATGGACCGCCCGCCGGATCATGCTGGCGCTCGGCTAGCCACGAGATCAAGAAGATAGCGGCCATAGCCGGATGCCTTCATCTTTTCGCCGCTGCGGCGGAGTTGGGCATCATCAATCCATCCTTGCCGCCACACGATCTCCTCCAGACAGCCGATACGCAAGCCTTGGCGGCGTTCGATGGCCGCCACGTAATTGGCCGCATCCAACAAGGATTGCTCGCTGCCGGCGTCCATCCAGGCGGAACCACGCCCCAGCGGTTTGACAAACAATTGGCCGCGCTCGAGATAAATGCGGTTCAGATCGGTGATTTCCAGCTCGCCGCGCGCCGACGGGGTCAGCGTGCGAGCGATCTCCACGGCGTGGTGGTCGTAGAAATAAAGCCCGGTGATGGCAAAGTTTGATTTTGGCTGGGCCGGCTTTTCCTCGATGGAGATTGCCTGCCAATCGTCATCGAACTCGACCACCCCGTAACGATGGGGATCGCTGACCTGATAGGCGAAGGTCGTCGCCCCCTCCGTGCGGTTAGCCGCGTCACGCAGGCGGGCGGACAGTCCGGCGCCGAAAAAGATGTTGTCGCCCAGGGCCAGCGCCACCGGGCCGCCGGCAATGAAGTCGGCGCCGATCAACAGGGCCTCGGGGATGCCACGCGGGTGCTCCTGGGCTGCATAGCTGAAGGCGGCACCAAACTGGGACCCGTCGCCCAATAAGGCCTGGAAGCGCGGGAGGTCATCAGGCGTCGCAATCAGCAGGATGTCGCGCAGACCCGCTAGCAGCAGTACCGACAGGCTGTAATAAATCAATGGCTTATCGTAGACGGGCATCAACTGTTTGCACGTTCCCAACGATGACGGTAGCAGGCGGCTTCCGGTTCCGCCGGCCAACAAAATGCCTTTGCGCTTGGAAATCTTGGTCGCCATCACAATGAAGTCCCCAGCCGGTTGCGATCATAACGGGCCTCGGTAATGGCGCGGCACCAGTCGCCGTGCTCCAGATACCACCGCACCGTGGCCCGCAATCCATCGACAAGCGCCACCTGCGGCCGCCACCCGGTTTCCGCAGTCAGTTTGGCGCAGTCGAGCGAATAACGGAAATCATGGCCGGGCCGGTCGGTCACATGGGTGATGGCCTCGGCATGGGCGCGGCCATCGCGACGCGGCGCCAAATCGTCGAGGGTGGCGCACAACTCGCGGACCACGTCCAAATTCGCCCGCTGGATCCCCGAGCCGACGTTGTAGCTCTCACCCGGCCGTCCCTTTTCCAACACGGCGGCGATGCCCCGGCAGTGATCCTCGACGTGCAGCCATTCGCGCTGGTTGCGGCCGTCGCCGAACACCGGCAGCGGCCTGCCGTCACAGGCGTTCAGAATGTGCAGCGGGATCAGTTTCTCGGGGAATTGGCGCGGGCCATAGGTGTTGGAGCCGTTCGTCACCAACGTCGGCAGGCCGTAGGTGTGATGATAGGCGCGCACCATGTGGTCGCCCCCGGCCTTGCTGGCGGAATAGGGCGAATTAGGGAAATATGGGTCGCCCTCACGCGAGGCGCCTTCGACCACCGAACCGTAGACCTCGTCCGTGGACACCTGGACATAACGGAACCCCGCCCGAGCCGGCTCTCGCAAGTCGCGCCAGTAGCCGCGCGCCGCCTCCAGCAGAGCGGCGGTGCCGACCAGATTGCTGTGCACGAACGCGGCGGGACCATCGATCGACCGATCGACGTGCGTTTCTGCGGCGATATTGACGATGGCCCGCGGTCGCACCGTCGCCAGCAAATCGGCGACCAGCGCGCCATCGGCGATGTCGCCCTGGACAAACCGGTATCCCGGCGCCCCGGCGACTTCCGTCAGATTGTCGAGACACCCCGCGTAGGTAAGGGCGTCGAGCACCACGATTGCTTGGTTCTGGCCAAGCAGATGCCGAACGAACGAACTGCCGATAAAACCCGCCCCCCCGGTCACCAACACAGGAGAGAGACTGTCAACCATAACGAATACCTTGCCAAAGAAAGCCGCACGTTGTTGAAACAACCCGTTGCCCAATCAGGCCGCCCGACGAATGAAGAAGGGTGCCGAACCGTCCACCTATTGTAGAAGATGAATACTGGCGAGGCAAATGAACAACGTGCGGGGCGCTGCGCCACGGCACGGTCTCGCCGGAGTTCAACGCTGTTTCCTTGCTGCCAGCATAACCGATTCACGGCGGGGGTCGTGAAATGCGTCGAAATCCTGCGGAGCCCGACACCGTGACCAAAGGGTGCGCAAGCAGCGGTCCATCCGTCGGCGGTTCTGCATGTCATAGATGGCGAAACCAGCGCTCCCCAGTGCCGAAATAACCTCGGTGTTGGTGCGGTAGTGGATCGAGGTCTCGAAGAATGAGGGATCGCGGCCTTCCGCCGTCAGGCGCCGCACCATCTCGTCACGGGGTACCAGCCCTTCCATGGGAATGTGGTAATGGGCTTCAAGCCGGTCGGCGGCGTAATTGGGACAGACGATGTACACCGCGCCATCGCGGCGCAACACGCGGCTGACCTCGCCGATCAGGTCCTCGATCTGCGGCACATGCTCAAGCACATTCCACAGCGTCACAACTTGGAAGCTGGCGTCGGCGAATGGCAGGGCGCGACCGTCGCCGCTGCACAACAGCTGCGACGCATCCCGGTCCGGGAAGGCGCGCGCCAGCCGACGCCGGCCGTACTCCACCTCGAAGGGATCGATCTCTAGCCCGACC
>JADFZD010000172.1 GCA_015232705.1 Magnetococcales bacterium
TCAGAGGCTCTGCCTCCGAACCTCCGCCGGGGACCTTCGGTCCCCCGTCCCCTGTAACAATGATACCCCCATTCCCCGTCCCCGCAACCGCGACAAAATAAAGATCATAACGCACACTCCGCCCCTCTACCCGCATATCCGCTTCCCTCCCCCCCAACGGTGACGCCAACCGGGGACGCTTCACCACCACCCTCTGTCGCGCAACCTGCATCGCCATCGCCAATAAACCATCCGCATCCCCATCTTCCCCCACGACCATCCGCAACATGCGCATCTCCTTCTTGACCAACGCCGCCTTGGCGCGCTCCGGATGCATCGGATCCAGATAAATCACATCCGGTCGTTTGTGGGGTGATAAATGATTTAAATAATTGACAGCGTCGCCCAATACCAACTCCATGCGCGCCAACTCCGGTAGCGCCACTTCTTCCGCACGTCGTAAACCATCCTCAAGCAAAAGATGCATCACCGGCGAACGCTCGATCAGGGTAACCCGACACCCCAGTGCCGCCAGCACAAAAGCATCTCGACCCAGACCAGGCGTGGCATCGAGAACCATGGGACGCCATCCCCCCTTCAATCCTACCGCCCGAGACAGATCCTGCTTGAGTCCCTCCTGACGCCGCGCCAAGGCAGTGGCCGCCGTGAAATCCACATACACCGGCTCTCCACGACCGCGACTGCGCGCCATCAACGCCAAGCGCCCAGCCTGTAGCGCCAACACCAGAGAATCGCCACTCTCCTCCCACGCCACACAAGGCAGACGCAACCGTTCTGCCAATTGGTAAGCCTCCGGGACCCTGTCCGATTCGGGCGTGGAGACGACGAGCGACATGCGTCACGACCCATGAAGATGGACGATCCGCGCCAAGCAGGGAGATCCATCATCCCTCCTACCGCTTGCCCAATATGTACGATACCGCATCACTTGCGCAGAAATACCTGGGTGCCGTCCCACTCCGGGGGCGGCGGATTGGCCTCGAATTGTGCGCAGCGGCGCATGTAGAGGTTGGCCAACGGACTGTTCGGTACGATCTCCAACAATTTTTGGCAGATCTCAGTCACCTCGCTCCAACGCCGGCTCTGATAGAGTGGGATCACCGGTGCCCAGATCTCCAACTCCCGATAGCGCGCATCGGGTACGCGCAACCCCTCGGGTCCCTCACGCAAACCGAGCAGTTCATGCAGTTCTACCGGAACCTTGACCCCTTTGGGGAGCACCTTGTCTACCATACAGGTGACGAACTCCGGTCCAATGGCACGGGCAACCGAATCGGTGATCAGGATTTGCGTACCATAGATCGTGTTCAGGGACTCGATGCGGGAGGCCTGATTCACGGTTGCACCCATGGCGGTATAATCCATACGGTCCGTGGAGCCGATGTTGCCGACAACGGCCTCACCGGTATGCAGACCAATGCGTGTGAACATCACCGGCTGTCCGGTTGCTTTCCAGTGTTCATTAAGCTCCCGACTGGCCAGCGCACAGCCAAGTGCCGCGCGGCATGCGTGGGTCGCATGGTTATCCAGACGCGCCGGGGCGTTCCAGAAGGCCATGATCGAATCGCCGATGTACTTGTCGATGGTGCCGTTGTTCTCGAAAATGGCGATGGTCAGATGTTTTAAATATTCCGAGATCTTGTGGGTCAACGCCTCCGCCGACATGGTTTCGGACATCGAGGTGAAACCACTGACATCGGTGAACATCAGGGTCAAGGTGCGTCGGTCGCCACCCAAACCGACCCCTTTCCCCGATGCGATCAGTTGATGCACCAACGCCTTGGGAACATACTGTCCAAAGGTGTTCAGAGCGCTCTTCATGGCGCCGATCGATTGGGTGAGCATCTTGATTTCGGAGACCGCAGAGTCCACCTCCACCGGTCCCGTCAAATGGAAGTTGCGGATGCGTCCGGTTTCGGCCACCAGTTGCCGCAACGCCCTGCCGATGCGCACCGAGATGATCAGAATCACCGGGATGGCCAACGCCAGCGAGATTCCAGCGAAGATCAGGCTGCGCATCCCGGTTTCGGCAATCGGACCCAGGAACTCTCGCAACGGAACCGTGATCGCGATCATGGTATCCTTGGCATATTTTTCCGGCACCTGGGTGATCTGTCCAATATGTTTTTCGCCGTTGACTTCGAAAACCATGCCGTTCTTCCAGAAGCCGTATTGATGGCGGAAGAAGAGTTCGTTGATGATCGGGTCATGCAGATCCGATACCCGACCCAGGACCAGGGTCGGGTTCCCGGTTTTTTCGTCCATCGAAACGCGCATCGACTTGGAAGGATCCGGGTGGGCGGTCAACTCCCCTTTGCGGTTGAAGAAAAAGAGTTGGCTCGACTCCGAAAATTTCTGCTGTTGCAGAAAACTGGCAAAATGGCCGACTGTCATGTCCACGCCGAAGACGCCATGGACTTCGTCATCAGCCTGGAAACGTTGCGAGATGGTCACCCCCGGTTTTTTGCTGCTGCTGTAGACATACAGTTCCGATGCGCGGGATCCTTGGGTTTCCTGGGTATTCAGATACCAGGGACGCGACCGAGGGTCGAAGTCGGTTTTCTCCAAAGGATGCACCCCAAGACTGAAGCCGCTTTTGTCCAAAAACACCCACTGTTTGCGTGGCACATCAGGGTCATCGCCGATGATGGTCATCACGCCGTAATAGGCATCGTCGGGAGCCTTGAGCGTCTTGCGGAAATCGGCTTCCTGGGAAAGATTGACGATATAGAAGAAGTCTCCGGTGTCGTAGCCGAGATAGACCGCGAATACCTGCGGGTTGTGACTGAGAATCTGGCGCAGATAGTCCTGGCTGGCGTGGATGCGATCCAGGGAGGGAAGCTCCTTGATCGGTCGAATGCTGGTAACGATATCCGTCAAAGAGAAGATCGGATCGTAGGCGCGTTGGAACCGTTCGATGATTTTCTGATTGATCTGTCGCAGGAGAACCTGGGCGGCTGTTGTGGCGGAGTTGGCATTGGCGGTGTAGTTGAACCAGGTAAGGGCGCCGCACAATGTGCCCACCACCATCACAAAAATGGAGAGCAGATTGATGTGAAACGGAATCCCTTTTTTCGTCCAGTTCATGGGGCACCTTCAAGAGTTTTTTGGTGATGCCATTTTTGGAATCAACCACGCGCCAGGGCGTATTGGCATTGTGCGTCAGAGGCCTTGATCAGGCGTTGGGACGCCTTTTCGCGGTTCACAGTCGCACGTGTAAGCTTGCGCTGTTTGAATGCGTCGTTTTGTCTGCATGCGTGTTGCCTTGACATGTCAACACACCTGAAGCCAGAAAAGAGGCTGATTGGCAACGGCCAAGCCGCCGACGTGGGCCATGAATGGCATCACCCTACAGCCTCGAAGCCAGGATTGTCACGAGTGGTCAAACAGAAGCTCATGTGACAGCCGTCCTGCCCAGGTGGATTGGCGATCCAGATGCCGTGACCTAAACCCTGGATTCTCGCTTTCTCGGGAACGATGTTCCAACAAACCGGTCAATTCAGTTTTGTCGATCTACTGGGGAGAAGCGAGGGTAAGGTTCTGCAACGCTTCTTCGGCCAG
>JADFZD010000173.1 GCA_015232705.1 Magnetococcales bacterium
CGCCTGAAGCTGGAAGTCCACGGATCGCGACGGCAGGGCACATCCGCACGAGGCGGGCGACGGGCGAAGTGTGCCCGCGATCCGGAAAAATGGGCTGGAACCTCGCCGCCGGGACCGGTCATGGCGGCCAAAGTAGAGGATCGGCAGTGGTGGATGCTGTCGCAACTCGATTCCGCCTACAAGTTGGGACGAAATTTTGCCATTCTACCGCCAACCAGGGGCGGATGTGCCGTCCATCTGGGAAATGTCGGTTCAGTCTAGTCGCAAATTGCCGGATTGAGTAGGGATCAGACAATGTCCGATGCTGTGCAATATTACGATTATTTGCATGAAAGAAAAATGGGCGACTGGGAATATATGTTTTGGCACCTTACAGAAACCTGCCCGTACTGTGGCACACCGCTGAATTGCATTAAGTCTGTCCCCTATGGTTACGACGGCGAGTACGGTAAAGAACTTGCCTCAAACGAACAAACTCTTGCAAAGTTAATAGCCGAAATATGTAATACGTGCCAATGGTGGAGGGTTGTTGAATTAATCTCGGATGACTTTTGGAAAAGTGGTCATAGTTTTGGCCACTATACTCATGCTGTCTTGAAGACAACAACAATAGATAGCGCGTCAATCCCGCTCGATGCGCTCGAAGATTACCTGAAAAACAACCCCGACAAGGTGTACAATATACACTACAAGAAAATGGAAGAGCTTGCTTGTTCAATTATTCGAGAACAATACATGTGCGATGTTCAGCTTTGCGGCAGATCCCATGATGGCGGCATAGATCTACTTATGATTGTTGGTGAAGAAATTACACCAATCCAAGTAAAAAGACGAATGAGCCCCTCTCGTCGAGAAGGTGTTTCCGTTGTTAGAGAGATGATGGGGGTGATGCTTCGTGATGGCTACAGGAATGCCAAGGTTATCACAACAGCAGAGAAATTTACGTACGATGCGATAAACGATGTATCAAAACTGCTTGCGAGCGGTCGCGCCGACACGTTTGAGTTAATAGACTTTGGCATGTTTATGGGCCTCCTAAAATCACGGTACGGAAACCAAAAAAAATCATATCTGGATGCGATTCCGCTGTTATTAGGCGGGTTCGGGACTATATAGATATTATAGCCCGCATTTCCCATATGGCCGCGTCATTTCATGACGGCGGATGGCAATTTTGATATAGAAATCACTGCAGTATAAGCGACTCGGGTGGCTGAGCATGGAGATGGTGGCGGGTGAAACCGGATCGGTCGATCTGCGTGTACAGAGACGGCAATCGGCAGACAGTGCCGCGTGCATAGGCGGTCAGGCGACCATGGTATCATCGGTTTTTTGGCGGGTCACCTCCTTGGTTGCGGGGATGTCTTCGAGGATGGCCTGGATCGACGCCGTTCATTCCCGCCGCCCCGGCAACATCGTAGTGCTCGACATGGACAGCAGCGTCAGCCCGACCTACGGCGGCTAGGAAGGCACCTCCTTCCCATCAAATTGAGCGGAACGCCCGAGGGCCATTAACCGTCGGGCAGGATTGTTTAACCCGAGGTTTAAGCGGCACAGTGCCTACCGTGCCAACAGCACAGGCTGTCGCCCTTGATTCTTTCGATAAATCAATATAATGGCACTGTGCCATCCAATGCCTTTATCCCGTCACTGACACACCATGACACAGCCCTATGTCACCCTGTCCGAGGCCGTCCAGGTCTTCGGCATCAGCAAGCGCACCATCGAGCGCAAGATTGCCTCCGGCGAGATCGGACGTGACCAAATCCGCATGGAGGGCGGCAAGCGCCTCTTCCTCATGGCCGAGCTGATCCGGGTGTTCTGATCGCCCCGGCCTGTGGCACAGGTCGCGACACCGGCCAGCCCCGTCACCGATTCCTTGCGCGATCAGTTGATCGAGGAATTGCGCGAACGCGCCCGCAAGGCCGAATCCCGCGAACAGGCGGAACGCGACCGCGCCGACCGTTACGAACGCGAGCTTGCCGATCTGCACCAGCGCCACGACGATTTGACCATCCGCTTGTTGCCGTCCCCGGAGGCCAAGCCCGGCCTGTTCCGTCGATGGTTCGGATAACCCCTTCTTTTCCAAGACAGCACGCCTGTTGTTCTTGTTTTACAATCTTTTAGATGTTTTCGCCCCCGTGCCGTTGGCTTGGACAAGCCATTTCCGGCGATGAATTGGGACATATTCCCCGCCAAGTGGGATGAATTCCCCGTGGAAAGGGGACGTTTTCCCCGTCAACTGGGACGAAATCCCCGCGAGCTGGGACAAATCCGCCGTCACCATGGAAACCGCGCCCCGGTGCCAAAAGGCCGGAAAATAGGACATCGGTTTGACTCATGTCCCATTCTCCATATAATGGGCGTATTATTTCCAACTCCCCCCGCATGTCCGAGATCATCGTCACCAAGCCGAAAGACAAGGCTTTGGTGACCCGCCACAATCATTTGATCGAGGCCCGCTATCGCCTCACCCTGCAAGAGCAACGCATCTTGCTGTGGCTGTTCTCCGAGATCGGGCCGGAGGACAAGGATTTCAAACGCTACCGGGTGCGCATCGCCGACCTCGCCAAGCTGATCGGCATCTCGGACGGCGGCGGGCGGCTGTACCGCGAAATCGCCGAGGTAACGGGCCGTCTGCGCAAACGCGAGATCGACCTGGAGGACATCGGGCGAAACGTCACCACCCAGGCCACCTGGATTGCCTCCGCCGAGTACCATTGGAGCGAGGGGCTGGTGGAAATCTGCCTCGCCCCCGCCAGCAAATCGCTTGGCGACGATGGCCGGAACCGTTTCGGCGAGGTGATCGCGGAAGCCCTGTTCGAGGGCTTTGCGCTCTTCTTCCGGCAACCCTTCGATAAACGCCATGATCGCAGCTTTCTCGCGGGCAGTGTCCGCCTTTCGTCCCTCCGCTGTCTTTACCTCCTGATCCAGGCGTTCCCGTTCTGCCTGCCGCTCGTTCTCGCGAGCCTGGGCCTGCTCCTGGGCGAAGAGGGTGGGTTGGGGGCGCCAATCCTCCTCAATGGCCTTTCTGAGCCATCCGGCGGGGTTCTCCACCTTTTCCCTGGCCTTGAGCTTGCGGGCCAGGGTGGTGGTGGCCCATTCCACAAGCTCCGGCTCGTGGGCATGGATGATGGCGCGGGCGGCTTCCTCGGCCATGCCGTGGGTGGTCAGGCGGGCGACGAGGCGGGCAAGGCGGGGATCGTCGCGCAGCGGGTCGGGTTTATCGGCGCGGGCGTTACGGGCGATGGTGAAGCGCAACGCCACCACCTTGCGGCCCTCCTTGATCTCCTGGTAGTCGAACAGGAGATCGGTCTTGGCGTTGATCTCGCGCCGCGCCATGTCCACCACCCGCACCCGCAAATCCTTGTAGAAGCGGTAATCATCCGCCCCGATGCCGCAGAATCACCGCAGGTCGGCGATGGTGACGACGCGCGAGCCGATGGTCTGGTACTGCTTCAGCAGCTCATAGAGGCGGATGGCATAGGCGCTCTTCATGCCGATGGCGTATTTCAGCGCCACGG
>JADFZD010000174.1 GCA_015232705.1 Magnetococcales bacterium
ACATATGAAGGCAGCGAGCCTTCAGACAAGGCGCGACGACCCGAGCATCGCAGCATACAAAGGGAGTATGTGAGCCGCGAAGAGGCGTCGCAACGCCGTATCAAGGCCGCTGACGCATGTCAACACGCCCTAAAAAAGTCCCGAAGATTTTGTCTTGGATCCCACCAGGGGCTATTGTCCTGTGTCCCCCACTGAGTTTGTCTTCCTGACGCACGACGCAGACTATCCCGTTGTTTGCGTTTGGTTGGTCGCATTGACATAGAGTTGATCCAACCGTAAAAACATTTCGCGTCGCAGCGTGTCGAAGCGCTCCATCTCCGCCACGGCAAGATCCAACTTCTGTTCGTCCGCAGCGGCCACCACCGAACGCGCGGTTTCGTGAATCTCCATGTGAACCGATCCCAACTCCCGGAACACCTCCAGATCCCCGAACCGGGATATGCCCTCACCATCATACCACTGGCCAAAATCGCATTCGTGACCGCTGGCCACCTCCTTGGGTCGCAGGCGCGCCCGTCCGCGCACCACATGTTCCAGGCGTCCCAACCATTTCATGTGTGCCTGCTTCACCATACGTACATCGAAAGGCGCCTCCCCCACCTCCTTGCCTTGCAGGGTTTCATTCAATGCGGCACTGCTCTCCTGGCTCACCACAGTCAGTTTACCTGCGTGACGGATCGAACCATCCAGGAAATTCAGCAGTTGAATCGAGCGCATCATCATCTTCTGCACCTCGACCGAAGCCGAGTAGATCTCCACCGAAGAGAATTGCATGGACTGGGCGCTCTCTTGGGCCAGGGCGGCAAATTCCGAGGCTCGCGCGGCACTGGTTGCGACATTTCCGGCTGAACGGGCGATCTCCGTGGTGCCCAGGGCCGCCTCCTCCGCAGCGCGAGCCACCTCGTTGGCAGCCTGCAACAGTTCCGATGCGTTGGATGTCACCTCGTCGGTTGATTGATTGACCCGTTCCATGGACTCGGTGATTTTGTGGACCGAGTGGGTTTGTTGTTCCACGGAACGGGCGATCTCCAGGTTCATGTCGGCAATGGTCTGAATGACCTCGACGATCCGGTCAGCACCGTCAGCGACATTTTTGGAACGCATTTGCATCTGATCGATGCGCTCCCCGATCGTCTCCGTGGCGTCCGAGGTCTGTTTGGCCAGAGTCTTCACCTCGTTGGCGACGACCGCGAATCCCTTTCCGGCATCGCCTGCGCTGGCTGCCTCGATGGCTGCGTTCAGAGCCAACATGTTGGTCTGTTCGGCGATGGCATTGATGTCGCTGACCACAGTGCGAATTTCCTGTGCGGCGAAAGTCAGATCCTGAATGGAGACAAGCATCTCTTGCGCCTGGTCATTGGCCTCCTTGGAGCGCTCTTCGGCCTTGCGGCACCGGTCGCGAATGGCGGATTGCTCTCCGGTCACGCTTGCCAACGCCCCGGAAACCGCCTGGATCGAGAGGTTGACATTGGCCAGATTGTCATTCACCCCCGCCAGGTTGGCACTCATCTGTTCGGCAGCGGCAGCCATGGTTTGAACATTGACGCTGGCCTGTTCGGATGCCGCCGCGATGGAGCTGACATCCCCAGACAAGGTTCCAGCGGCTTGGGAGACCTCTTCGACATTCTCTTTGGTGGTGCTGATTTTGATGTTGAGTTGCTGACTCTCTTCATCCAGGTGATCGTTCATTTCCACCACCTTTTCAGCCAACGTCAAGGTCAGGCGAGAATCTTCGTTGAGCGTGTCTTTGAGAAGCATCTGTTCGTCGGCAACCGCCAGGAAGGTGGCCGATTGCAGGTGGATGGTGCGTACCATTCGGGTCAAGCCGTCGGCCAGTTGGTTGATACCGACCCCGATGGAGAAGATTTCGTCGTGTTTGGGTGGAATGTCGATGCGCCGGGTCAGATTGCCCTGCGCCATCTCTTCGACCACCTTGAGGATTCGATTGATGGGCAGGATCACGCTTCGGGAGATAATCCATGCCAACAGACTCATGAGCAGCAGAAATCCGCCGATTGCCCCCAGAAAACGCATCGATTTGAGACGGAATTCGGTCTCCACGTCATCCACGTAGAGACCGGTACCGATGATCCATTGCCAGGGTTCGAACCCTTTGACATAGGAGATTTTCGGTTGCGGCTCTTCCATGTTGGGTTTGGGCCAGCGATAATCCACATAGCCGGCTCCGGATTCACGGACGGTTTTGACGAACGCGTTGAACAGGAATTTGCCGGTTGGATCCTTGAAATCGGAGAGATCCGTGCCGTCGAGTTTGGGTTTGTAGGGGTGCATCACCATCTTGGGATGCATGTCATTGATCCAGAAGTACTCAACCTCTCGGTAGCGCATGGATTTGACTGCGGCCATGGCCTGTTTCTGAGCCACTTCGCGCGTGAGTTCTCCTTTGGCTTCGAGCGCCTGGAAATGTTGCAGCACGCTATAGGCGCTCTCTACCAGAACGTTGGCGAGCATTTTTTTATGTTCCATCAGATCGCGTCGTTCGATACTCAGTTGGAGCATGCCTCCGGCCACGACTCCGATGAAGATGAGGATCAGCATGAGCCAAAGACGCGTATTGACGCGCATCTGTTGCAGAAAGAGAAATAAACGCTCCATGGGTGCGTGACTTCCCGTGAAAAGAGGGGGCAATCGGGATTGGATTTGTTTGTATCGTGTTGCCTTTTGTTTTACCGTGAAACTTCCGAAAGGGAGTGCCACGGTAAGAGGGGTGAGGGGGTACTCCCCCCCCATCTGCAAATGAGACAGGCGCAAATGAGAATATTTTATTCGATTGTCCTGGTTGTTGCAATGGATTATGCACGATGGTTTGTTTGCGCATTCATGTGACACATCGTGGAATAAAAAATATTCCAATCGACAAGGTTCTTGGGCGTGTTGACCTTCGATATAAGGATTGTGCCGATTCAATCCAGATTATGGCATAAATCAAATCAATTATCCACGATGCGAAAGTTGACAAGGATTGCATGAGATTGTTTATCATATTGTATGGGAGTCTGCAATAAATATAAGTTAATACTTTTTTGGTTGTGTTTGCTTTGTGTGTGTCATACTGATGCTATAAGTTGTTTCTGATGTGTGTTCGCAACTGTGGGATCTGGGATGACAGGGTGTGTTGGCATATGAAGGCAGCGATCCTTCAGACTAAGGCGCACGAGCCGCCCGAGAGCAGCTTACAAAAGGTCGTATTGAGCAGTGAAGGGGCGTCGCAACGCCGTATCAAGACCGCTGACGCCATATGTCAACATGTCCTGGTACGATCAATCAATAAGGCTTTGCGATCTGGGGCATCAGACACGATTTCCTGAATCCATTTCCAGGTTCCATGGTCAAACCATCGCGAAACCATACTTATAATATTTTTATATCCTCTAAAAGAAATCGCAAGGTCACGCCAAGTCGTTCCCGTCCCAACAGATCCAAATATCG
>JADFZD010000175.1 GCA_015232705.1 Magnetococcales bacterium
CGAAGGCACTCCTCAGAAAAATGGCATTCAGACGCGCATTTTGTAATGTCTGCCATGTCTCACCCGTCCTTGAGAGCTGCTTTGGAGTGCTTTGCTTCGTGTCTAGTGGCCGAGGCGATCCAGATCACACCGGTTTTCAGCCTGTCGTAAAACATTTCCACGCTCACCCCCAACTCTGCGGCCTTTTCCTGATTGGTCCCGCGCCCGGCGTAGCGAATCCGAATAGCCGCCGCGCAACGCTCCATGTCTTTGAACCCTTCCATGTCCAGAAGAAGCGATTCAATGGCCACGGCGTCCTGTGCCTCCTCGCTCAGCTCTGTGAAAAGATCGCGATGTGAGTAAGTCCCTGGGGCTTGCTTCATCAGCCGGTGCAACAGGGTCGATGTCTGGCTCGGAGAGTATCCTGTGCCGCCTTCCTGCGCCCGTGTCCACCAGATCCCCCATTTCTCAAGCCTGCGTTCAACGATCGGAATGATCGATGGCGCTTTCACAGTTCTCATTATGTGGGATCCTTGAACCGATGATTTTTGCAAGACCAGTCCGAAGTTGAGACTTCAGTCATCCGCACACTTTTTTCAACAGCGCAGTTCCCAAAAAATCCACCCTTTGGCTGCCAGGAATCGCCACCTTGCTTCCAATGCTGGCAAACCTCGCATTTTCTTTCTTTGGCAGGTGGTTTTTTCATCGCTCATCCAGCACGCAATAGAGCAGGGCCAGGGCATCGGCTTCGTTATCGTCTCCAGGGGTATGTCCCTTGGCCTGCATGGCAGCGATCACATCACCCTTGCTTGCGTTGCCTTTGCCGGTAGCATGTTTTTTAATGGTCGCGACCGGGGTTGCTCGATAAGGGATTTCGTGTTCTTCGCACCAACTCGTCAGCGTCGCCATGATGCCGCCGTAGACGTGCGCCGCATCCACCCCCATGTGCCGCCTGACCTCCTCGTAATGGATCTCTCTGATCGTCACCAACCTGCTCATATCGTCGAGCCATTTCCTGAATCGCAGATAGAGCATGCCACCGCCGTCATACCGCCGCTGCACGAAAGACTGTGTGCCGCTGGCCACCACCCCTAGCCCTCGCTGTCCCGTGGCCCACCCTGTCTTTGTGGCCAAGTCCAGAGCCAGGATCACACCCGATGCATCGCCCATTCTCGCCTCCTGTAAACCGCCGATCTCTTGCGCCACATCCCGAGCGTAAACGGGTGGTCATCTACCAGATCAATCACCAGCGCTTTTCCTTTGCCTGGTGCCGGGCGAATCACCCGGCCAACCGCCTGCAAAAGCGGAGTCTCGCCAGATATCGGGGTGGCCAGAATAAGCGTGTCCCAAACCGAGCAATCCAGGCCCTCACCGAGCAGGCCCTTGGTGCCCACCACCACCTTGGCAGTTGCCATTTTTGACATGCGCTCGTTGCGTTCTTTGGCTGGCAATTTCCCATGCACCAAAAGCGATCCCATGATCTGCCCGGCCAAGGTCTCGGCGTGCTCGACACGATCTGTCAGCACCAGGGTTTGACGCGCGTTCATGCTCATCGCCAACCTGGCAATCATCTGATTGCGCCCCTGATCCGTAACGATGGCTTCCAAGAGTTTGCTGTATGCTCTTTTGTCGTCTGGACTGACATTCGAATAGGTTCGCCCGGTGCGATGCGCTTCCACCACCACAGAGACGATCCCGCCAACCTCCTGGACCTCGTGCGGGGAAACGACGGCAATGGTGTCTCCGATCAAACGGTTGACAATCTCACCAAGGCCATCCCCACGATCCGGAGTGGCCGTGAACCCGAACCGATGCAGCGCCGGGAACATCCCGATCACCTTGGCGAACGTGGTCGCCGGGGCGTGGTGGCACTCATCGACGACAACCATACCGATTTTCTGCGCAAAAAGTTTCGCCTGGTCTGGTCTGGCCACAAGCGTTTGCATCATGGCCACAGTGATCTCGGCACCTTCTTCCCACACCCCGTCACCGATCTGTCCGGCCTTGAGTCCGAGAATGGTCTTGATCACATGACCCCACTGCCTTGCCAACAACTGAGAGTGGACCAGCACCACGGCGCGGTGCCCAACTCGCCTGATCAGTTCCAAAGCGGTGATGGTCTTTCCAGAACCTGTCGGCGACTCAATGACCCCTTGCGTGCGCATGGATGCCTTATCGATCACCCGGAGTTGATACCCCCTGAGCTGCACAGCGTTCAAACATCCTGGGAATGGTGCAGGTTGATCGAGTCTTTGATCACGCCACGAATATTTTAAGTTTCTGCACAGTTCGAAAAGCCGACGACCGTAGCCGCGCTGAAACATAATCCCGTCATCCGTCTGCCAATAGGTCTTGACAGTTTCGGGGATCCGCCCGACATATCGCCCTTGTTTGATGGCCTCGACGTGATCCGGATTTTTGAACGTGTTCTCTTCCATGGCGATCCGAACTATCGGATGATCATGGGGGTTAGCTTTGTAAAAGGATTTGAATTCGCTTGGAAACAGAAACTCAACGCCTTCACCGACGATCATTTGGCATTCCATGTCAGCTCCTTAAAATGGGATGTCATCGCCTGGAACTGGCGGGGTGTACGGCTCGGACTGATACCCCGCCCCACTGGAATAGCTCTGATTCTGCCGCTCGCCACCGCCTTGCCTCTGCTGCTCCTGCTGCTGATCCTTCTCTTGCACGCACAGTGACCACCCTGGCTTGCCAGGCTCGGCGTTCTTGTTTCGCAACAAGAGGATTTTCGTGAATCCAAGGTATCCGGAAAAGTAGGTTCCACCGTCTCTCTGCGATTGGTTCTCCCACATCCCCGTGAGCTTCACGAGTGGGTTACGCTGTTCCGACATTCACGATCTCCTCTGCAAGTTGCTGATGCTCGGGTGACAGCGACAGGCCGCCACCCTTGCTCTTGTGATACCTCCATCCCCATCGGTCGTGCAGGGTGATCATCTCCATGGTGATCCCGACCACCGTTCCGCCGCGCCATAGAATCGCCAGCACGCCAGGGATCTCTTCTTTCCTCTGGATGGCTTCCAAATCCGTCACCCCGTCGAACAGATCTGCCCTGCTCCACCCGGCATCAAGCAGGGCTTTGCCATGCCGGGTCTTGAGCGCATCGAATGCCTTGGCAAGTTCCGATCGATCATCGTCGCTCAATCGTTCCACACCTGACTTCCTTCTGGCCGGAGAGCAGTTCCACCTGTTTCGATTTCATCTCGTACAGTTCAGTAGTCGCCGAGACAAGCGCACCGCCGAGAATCAAAGCGCACACTGTCATCACAATCACAATAATTACCGCCCTGTTGGCTTCATGCTCTACCAGCTCAATTCTTTTTTCCAAATCGTTCATAAATGCACCATAACAATAAAAGTTAATAAATGGCGCGTATCGTGCGCCACCCGGTTGAGTCATCTTTGTAGGAGCCTCGCTCAATGAGATGACCAAAGACCTCAACTGCC
>JADFZD010000176.1 GCA_015232705.1 Magnetococcales bacterium
TTTCTTCTAAGAAAATGTCAGACTCTCGTAAGACAGATGTCCTGACAAACATAGCTAACACTATTGATGCCATATCTTATCCTGAGTTTAAACAGTCTAATGAGAAGGAAGCCGTTGAATCAAAGAACTTCTTCGATAAGAGTGAAGACTATGTTAAATATATGAATAGAAAGAAAGAAGAGTATGACCTGGCACATGGTTTAGTTCCTGGTGTGTCTGCTCAGCAAGTACAAACCCCTACAGAATCTAAAGTAAAGAAATTATCTGATATTAAGAGACCTCGACCGACACGCCAAAGCCCTGGGGCAGGGTGATCTGGAGACCGTCATCTCCCTGCCGGGAAGCGATGAAATGGGACGTCTGGCTGCGGCCATGGATGGCATGCGTCGTGACATCCGCGAATCCCACGTTGCCTTGAGTCGTCAGGCGGAACTCGACCGTGCACGCAAGGCCGCCGAGGCGGCCAATCATGCCAAAAGCTCCTTTCTGGCGGTCATGAGCCATGAGATTCGCAGCCCGATGAATGGCGTGATCGGCATGACCGATCTGTTGGCCGCCACCAAGCTGACCTCCGAGCAGCGTCAATACGTGGAGATCATCCAACGTTCCGGCCATTCGCTGCTGGCGCTTCTGAACGACATCCTGGACTTTTCCAAGGCCGAGGCCGGGGCCTTGCGTCTGGAGGTCTCTGCCTTCAATCCCCGTGACGTGGTGCTCATGGTGTGTGAGATCCTGAGTGCGTCGGCATTGAGCAAGGGGTTGATTCTGGATCACCAGATCGATGGGCGTGTTCCGGTTTGTGTGCGGGGTGATGCGTTGCGTCTGCGTCAGATTCTGGTCAATCTGGTGGGCAATGCCATCAAGTTTACCGAGCGCGGTTCGATTCGCGTGGTCATGAACCTCTCGGAGGAGCCAGCCGATCCAGCCTGGCCGATTGCGCTGCACTTTTCGGTCATCGACACGGGAGTCGGCGTGCCTCTGGATAAGCAGGAGCTGATCTTTGACCGTTTCAGTCAGGCGGATCTTTCCACCACGCGTCGTTTCGGCGGCGTGGGGTTGGGATTGACCATCTCCCGGCAGTTGACGGCCATGATGCATGGTCGTCTCTGGCTGGTCAGTCCCGGCGAGGGTGAGGGAAGCGCCTTTCATGTTCTGGCCCGCTTTCAGCCCTGTGCCCCCTCCGACACCATCCATGACATCACGCCAGGGATCGAGTCACTCGACGATGCCGGTGGGGCCAGTCGCTCCTTGCGGATTCTGGTGGTGGATGATGGTGTGGACAATCGCATTCTGGCCACGCACATCTTGAGTCGCGACGGTCATCGGATCGAGCAGGCCGAGGATGGTCGCGTGGCCTTGGACAAACTTCGCATGGCCCATTACGACATCGTTTTGATGGATGTGCAGATGCCGGACATGGATGGCATTGTGGCCACGCGGTTGATTCGCGATGGGATTTTGGGCGAGGAGGTCGCCAGGGTACCGATTCTCGGGGTGAGTGCCGGGGCGTTGCAGGAGGAGATGGCGCGTGGTTTGGATGCGGGTATGGATGCTTTTCTCACCAAGCCTTACCGGGCCTCTGCGTTGTTGGAGTCGGTTTACCGTCTGGCCGGGCGTGGGGGGGAATCGTGAGTGCATCCGAGCTTCTGATGACGTTGCGTGCCGTGCGCATGGCACTACCCGTTGGATCGTTGCGCATCGATATGTCGGTGCATGGTGGTGAGCGGTTGGCGATTCTGGGTCCAGAGGGGATAGGCAAGAGTCGTCTGTTGCGTCTCATGGCGGGTTTGACGCTTCCGGAATCCGGTTCGGTGATCCGGCATGATGCAGGCCATGTGCTGGGTGTCTTGTTCCGTGTTCCGGAGTTGCGATTTCTCTGTGTCACTCCGCGTGAGGAGGTGGGATTGGCTCCGGCGTCGCGTGGTCTGAGTGGTGATCTTCTTCTTGAGCGGGTGGAACGCGCGTTGTCTCGTGCCGGTCTGAACAAGCAGCATTGGGATCAGCCGTGGCACACCTTTTCGGCGGCGGAGAAGTATCGGCTGGGTATGGCGATTCTTTATGCCTTGCAACCGCATGTTTTGTTGATCGACGAGCCGGGCAATCCGTTATCGGATGCGGGAGAGGCTGCCTTTTCCGAAGGGTTGCGTCATTACTGTCGTGAGCAGGGGGCCGCATTGGTGGTGTTCACCAGTCGGATGATGCGAGCCAGGTTGTTTGGAGAGCGGGTGATGCGGATTGTGGCGTTGGACGGGAATTGGGGATTGGTGGAGGGGGGGGAGTCATAAGGGTTGGTGGGACCGGGGGTGATCCCTATACCTCCTCCCGCCCCTCCACCTTCATCACCACCGCCCGCGGCAACCGGTGATAATCCATCAACAACTCCACCTTCGCAAAACCAGCCTCCCGAAACAACGCCACCACCTGCTCCCCCTGATCATATCCAATCTCGGTCACACCTACCCCACCCTCCCGCACCCGCCGCCAAAACAGCGCCGGCAACCGCTTCAATAACGTCAAACCATCCTCCCCACCATCCAACGCCAGTCGCGGCTCCCAATCCCGCACCTCGGGTTGCAACCCCGCCAACTCCCCGGAGACAATGTAGGGCGGATTGACCACAACCCCATCAAACAACCGCTCCGATATCCCCTCGTCCATATCCCCTTGATAAAGCTCCACCCGCGCCGCATACCCGCATTTCTCCACGTTGCGCCGCGCCAACCCCAACGCCTCGGCGGAAAGATCACTCCCCACCCCGATCGCTTGAGGGTACTCTTTCAGAAGCGCACACAACAACGCGCCACTGCCGACACACGGCTCCAGAAACGCCAACGGGGCCGAACGGTCCGGAAAATGGGAAAGTATGGTCTCCACCAACAACTCCGTCTCCGGACGCGGAATCAAGGCCGCTCCGCTGGACAAAAACGTCATGCCCCAAAACTCTCGCATCCCCACAATGTGCGCCACAGGTTCGCGCGCCGCGCGTCGCACGATCAAGGCTTTGAAGTCCGCCAACTCCTCAGGGTTCAACGGTCGGTCCGGGTCGAGAAACAGATCGATGCGACGCGCGCCAAGCGCCTTGGCAAGCAACAGCTCGCCATCCAGACGCGCCGAGTCGATGCCGCGACGCGCAAGCCAGGGGGTGCTCCAACCAAGCAGCGTGCGAATGGTCCAGATGGCGGGAATGGGTGGTTGATCCAATGACGATAGCCTGTTCAAAATTGAGATGGCACTCTCTTGTTCAGCGCCGCATGTCGCGGCTTTCCTGACCGGCGCTTCTGTTTCTGACGGGCCGTTCGCCATGAATCGTTGCCAAAAGGCGTTCATGATCCTGAATCCGGCAGTTGCGAACGTTCACCTGAGACAA
>JADFZD010000177.1 GCA_015232705.1 Magnetococcales bacterium
TGCGGCCAAACGCATTCAGCTGTCCATGCCTCTTCTGCCTGGAACCGCGAAATCAGGCGCCATAACGGCTCCTCTGGCGCGCCCTTGGAGGCTGGTGCTGCTGCCCATGGGTCAGGCAGTGGCGCCATTGGGCGAGATCGCTGCCCGCCTGGAAGGCGTGGAACGGTGTGACCATTTGCTGGCGCTCAGCGAGCCGGACGATCACGCGCTTGCCCCCTCTTTGCCCGACTCCTGGAGTTGGCATCAGCTGACCGGAGAGCGCGGAATTCTGGCTCGTGAGCCGCTGTTGACCGCCTTTACTCAAGAAAAACGCGCCATCCTGCAACTGCAACCAGGGCAACTGGGACGTTATCTTCCTGCTGTGGATGGGGTGATTCTGCTCACCCATCCCACCCCGGCGCAACTGACGACACTGCTCGACCCCCTGCTGGCGGCCTCGTGCGCCGATGCGCCGGGACTCCTGATTCTTCCCTTGAGCATCGACGCCGAAGGGATCGGCGCCAATCCCCTGCTGTGGGAGTTGATACGCGGACTGATCGCCTGGGATGCGACGTTGGCCGGGCAGATCCGCGCGGCCATGGAACAGTGGGGACGCACAGGTGCTTTCGAGGCGGAAGCGCTGCTTGCGCGGGTACGGATTCTGCCGGGCGAGATGGTTGTGAGCGGGGAGGCGTTTGCCGAGGCGCTGTTGCGGGCGTTGGGGGATCCCAATGACCGGCGTTACGGCGAGTTGATTCACTTTTGCCGACTGCATGGTCATGGGGCGGTACCGGCAAGCGATTCGGACAATCCGGAGCTGGCTGCCTGGGCAGTCAAAATGCGTCAGGCCCGTCTGCGTGGACAGCTGGATGCTGACTGGGAAGCGCGCCTGACAAAGCATGGGTTTGTCTGGGATCTGGAGGCGCACGCCTGGAACCAGGATCTGGCGCGACTGCAACGGTTCATCGCCCGGCAGGGGCATGCCTGCATTCCCAACCCTTGTCCCGAGGAGCCAGAGTTGGGTGATTGGGCCGAGCGGATGCGTCTGGCACGCAGACGGGAAAAGCTGGCCTTGGCGAGACAGGAAGAGCTGGACGGTTTGGGATTCGTCTGGGATCTGGAGGCACACGCCTGGGCCGGGGAGCTGGCGCGCTTCCAGCGATTCGTCGAGCAGCACGGAGATGCCCGAATTCCGGATCCCTGCCCCGAAGAGCCGGAGCTTTCCGCCTGGGCCGAGAGGATGCGGCAGTTGCGCAAAAAGGAGCGCCTGCCACCTGAACGTCAAGCGGCGCTGGAGAATTTGGGATTCATCTGGGATCCGACAGCGCTTCTTTGGAACGAACGCTTCGCGGCCCTGGAGGCATTTTTCAACGTCCATGGCCATTTCGATCCCACCCGCGACCCGCCGGCGGATCCGGATTTGTCCTCCTGGATCAGGGGAATACGTGCTGCCCATGAGAAAGGGCGGCTGGAGACGGAGCGAGAGACACGACTGGAGGCGCTCGGCTTTGTCTGGGATGCGCGCCAGGCGGCCTGGGAGGCCCGATTCCAGGCCCTGAACCGCTTTCGGGATGCGCGCAACCACTGTCTGGTGCCGGCGCGTTGGGATGGGGATCCAGATCTGGCCCGCTGGGTGGAGCAACAGCGGCGTGACTATCGGGCCAACCAGCTTCAGGCCCACCAGATCGCCCGTCTGGAGGGATTGGGCTTCTTGTGGGATGCCAAGGCGATCTTCTGGGAGGAGATGTATGCGGCTTTGACCGATTATCGTGCCCGATTCGGCGATTGTCTGGTGTCGGAAGGATCAGCAGAGGTGTCGCAACTGGCCTGGTGGGTAGCCGCGCAACGCAAAGCCCGTGTGGCCGGACAACTCGAAGCCGAACGGGTGGCACGACTGGAGGCCATCGGCTTTGTCTGGGATGCCCAGGAGGTGATCTGGCTGGAGTCATTCCGGGCGCTGGAGGCGTTTGGTGAACGATTCGGGCACCTGCTGGTGCCCAGCGACTGGCCGGAAAATCCGCGTCTGGCAGCCTGGGTGACCGCACAGCGCAACGCGCATATCAAGGGGCATCTAAGTGTCGCGCACGTCGAACGGTTGAGCGCTCTGGGGATGATCTGGGATCCGAAGGAGGCGGTGGCCGAGGAGATGATGTGGCAGTTGCGCGATTTCCAAAAGCGTCACGGCCACTGCGAGGTGCCCCTCGACTCGCCGGAGTATCCGCGTCTGGGGATGTGGTTGCAATTTCAGCGGCAGGCGAAAAAGGATGGCCAACTCGACCCGGAACGAGCCCGCAAACTGACCGAAATCGGGGTGATCTGGCGGTAGATAGGATCAGGCGGCTTCCCCCGGCTCCAGTTGCTCGATCAACAGCTTGATGCGTCCAAACAATTGATGCACATCCTCGTGAATCTCCTCGGGCAACATGGCACGGGCGACCTCCTCGCGAAGGATCTCCACGGATGGATCCAGACGCCGCAATTGGTGAAACAGTGAATCATCTGTCTCGAATAAAAGGCGCTTGCCATCGACCACGCTAAAGACATCCGCACCCACCGGCGCCAACTCTGGCCGGTGGGTAGGGTGAGATTCTGACCCTTGAAGAAGCTCTCAACACCATCGCTGTAGGAGGTCAGAAGCTCAGGCAGTTGACATTTTTGTTCGGCAACCCGTTTCCAGGCATCCGGAACAAGCAAAAAATTCTCGATATTTTTCCTTTTCCACTCGATTAGGACTTTATTGTCCTCTGACGGGTGAAATGCCCGCTCTCTCGCCATAATCCAACAGAATAATACGCTCGATTTGAGGTAAAATTTGGGCTCGTTGCTGTTTCACGTGGGTTGATTTGTGGCAATAGAAATCAAATGCGACCCGGGAAGCATAAAGTGGGCGCTCCCCCTTTGCGCGTGGCTCTATCTAAGCCCCCGGACCCCCGATCGGCAAGGCAGGCCGCCCAAAACCGGCCCCGCCGGCGGCCCGCCTTGCCGATGGTAACCAGGGGATCCACCCCACCCAAAGGTCGTTCGTCCATTTATATTCCCGGGTGGCTACCCACGTGAAACAGCGAGGAGCCAAAAAATGGTACTTCGGGGCAACCCATAGTCGTCTTCCGCCCATGGTGGCTGCCGCCAAGACCATCAAAACCCTTTGGGAGGGTGTGCTCAATTGGTTCCATAGTGGCCTGACCGCCGGTTTGGTCGAGGGCTTCAACAGCCTCCTCCAGCCCGCAAAGGTGCGAGCCAGGGGTTACCGCTCGGATACCAACTTCATCACCATGGCCTACCTCATCGGGGGCAAGTTAAACTTCACCCTACCCACGTGAAACAGCGAGGAGCCTGCAAAAAAAATCCCCGGATCCGCCTGCAAACCACAGGCCGATCCGGGGATCTTCAAACCAGGCTCCCCCTCGTCACGAAGGGGAGCACAATCCCATCACTCAACCACGCAGATGGTTGAGC
>JADFZD010000178.1 GCA_015232705.1 Magnetococcales bacterium
GTTACTGGATGACGGCGTTACGTGCCAGAACTCCCGTGAACGCGCCAGCCTCCAAGGGACTGGCGCAATGGATAGGCAAGCTGAAGAGCATGGACAACCTGACTCTAGCGCAGGCGGAGAAGGAAGTTGGGAATCTGTTTAGCATCGCTGACAACCTCCTGCACCAGGCCGCCGGGATCGACCGCTCTTTTGATCCCACCTGGAGCGATACAGCCATGAACGCTGTGAGGTCAGTAAACCAAGCAGTTACAACCGCCACGGAGCCTCTAGCGTCGCTGGCAAAGGACGCGAGTAAGGGTCTGTCCTGGACTTTGCTTGCGCTGCCCATTCTCGCACTCGTGGGCGTGGGAATTTTCGCGCTGACCAAGGGAGGCAAGGACTGATGCGGGATCAACAGGTCTACGCCGATCGGCGCCTTTGGCTGGATGAGCTCTGGTCCGGGAGCTTGGAAGGGAAAAAGATCCACATTCCGCTCGAGTCTACCATGATTCTGGCGCCCGGCTCCTACATCCCCAAAGAGTACGGGATGAGCCTCAAGTATACGGACCCAGGCGGGGAGGTGTGGGATTGTGTGCCAAACGCGGGGCCGTTCACACTCATCAACCCGATCGCGTTCTACAACCCGAACGGGACCCCATTCGAGCTCACCTATTACCCGGTTCAGTCGGCTCGAGGCGTTCAGCTGTTCAAGAACATCGCCCCTGACGGGGGTGGCTTTTTCACAGTGGTGCAGCCATTTCCGGGCTACTGGTCGCTCGTGGCCGTGTCGGCTGGCGCCGAACGGCTCAAGGTCCTCGACGGCTCAACGCCGATCGGGATGGTCCTAAAAACAACTCTGCCCGCGTTAACGACCGCATTGGTGTTGCGCGTGCAGGCACTCTTGTAGGAGGGTCAGATGCCGAATAGATGGCTGAATGGTGACGCGCTCAACGGTCCCGGGGGGATCTTCGTCAGTTCCCTGCAGACGGGTACGGGTGGGGCGCAGGCAATCACGCATGGGGGCGGGCGCACTCCTCTCCACAGTCTGGTTGTCGTGCAGGGTGGCCATAACGGCGCCGGCGCCGCCGGCACCCAGTTCCCCACCATCACTTACGGTGCTATCAGCAGCACCACGGCAACCGTTACTGTGACGGCTGGCGCCACCTATTACCTTATGGTGTGGTGATGCCCTACATTAACGGTGACTCGTTCAATTGTGACGGTGGTATCTACCTCAGTAATTTGACCACGGCCACCGGAGCGCCACAGACGTTGACCCACAACCGAAACAGGACGCCTGCTCACGTGATGGCGTTCGTTGCTGGTGGTCACGATGGCCTGGGGGCCGCAGGCACCCAGTTTCCCACCATCACCTATGGCGCCACCTCCACGACTCAGGCGACCGTCACTGTGACCGCCGGCGCCAAGTTCGTGCTGATGGTGTGGTAACATCAAAGGCGCGGCCCACGCTTCCTCACTGCCGACCAGACCGCCGCCACCGTCACAACCCTACGCTCAACATCTACCCGATAGTAGACCCACATTTGACACTTCGGCATCAGGAGCCTGCGCACAGCACCTCGGCGCTCAAGGTAGATGGGTGTGAGTAGCGGGTATCTCGTGAGCTTCGTTTCGATGACGTCAAATTCCCGATCGAAGAGGTCTGGAGCTTTCGGGCGGTTCTCCATCCACCAGGCCAGGCCGCGCTCGAGCTGCTCCGTGGCCTGTGGTGTAAGTCTAACGGTGTACATGTGCGGATCTGACTGCCTCCAAGCGCCGTTTCACCTCTTCCATGCTGAGGACATCGCCAGCGTCACATTGAGCCAGGCCGCGCTCGAGGCTCTCCTCGAAGGCCGCGCGCTCTTCCGCTGACATGGCCTCATCGTCGAAGTCTTCCTCTGTCAGCGCCTCGTCTTCGTCCTGGTCGGCAGGGGCCGCAGCAGAGTGAGCCGCGAGCCATTCAGCTTTGAGTGCGTTCATGGGCTATCCTCCTCGCATTGAGAATAGCCTCGAGAGGGGAGGGCGTCAACGGCGGGGCATGTCCAGGATCACGCCTCCAGAGGCGGCGCTCTGGTTCGAAGGCAATTTACGGTGAGTGTCCTTGAAGCCCACCCACTTGTAGACGCCCTGGGTATTGAGCTCAACACAGCGCAGCCTGACGAGCTCCGCCAGGTGCTCAACCAGACCATCAGGATGGATCCCCATCTTGACCAGCAATTCAGAGAGCTGTTCGAGCGTCGCCCCATTTCGGAGATTCACAAACACGACACCTGATGCCACAGCACCCAGCACTATGCGTTTCGCATTCATCGATCCACCTCCAGATTTTCAAAGCTGGTGTATCGCTCGACAAACGCCACGTTCACCGTGCCCGTGGGGCCGTTGCGGTGCTTCTCGAGCAGGAGCTCAGCCCGGTTCTGCAGGTGTTCGTTTCCAGGCTCACGCCGCTTGTAGACCCATTCCCGGTAGATGAACAGGATGAGATCGGCATCCTGCTCGATCGAGCCTGATTCCCGCAGGTCAGACATCAAGGGGCGTTTGTCCCCTCGTGACTCGACACTACGGTTGAGCTGGGCCAGCGCAATCACCGGGATCCGGAGCTCCTTCGCAAGGGCCTTCAAGCCGCGGCTGATCTCCGCGATCTGTTGCTCCCGGTTGTGGGGGTTGCTGGTACTGGCCATCAGCTGAAGGTAGTCGACCACGATAAGCCGCACGCCCCAATCACGCACGGCACGGCGCGCCCTCGTCCGGAGCTGGGCGAGATCCAGCGCCGGCGTGTCATCGATGTAGATGGGGAAGTCCTGCGTGCGAGCTCCAGCCCTCACCCAGATCGCCCACTCCTGAGCGGTCAACGATCCCCGCATCGCGTCGCTAGCGTTCACCCGCGCCACCATGGAGACGAGACGGTTGACGAGCTGTTCTCGGCTCATCTCCATGCTGAAGATGAGCGACGGATGCCCGGCATCCGCCGCAGCTCGCAACATGGACAGAGCGAGCGCCGTCTTGCCCATAGAGGGCCGCGCGGCAATGATGACCAGATCGGTAGCCTGCCAGCCGCCTGTGAGCTGATCGAGCAGGCGCAATCCGGAGGAGATGCCGACGTAGCGATCGGGGTGCTGGCGCCGGTCCTCGATGGCATCCATCGTGGCTTCCACGAGGATGCCGTAGGGAACCGCCGCATCGGAGGTGGTGACGGCGGTAATCGTCGTCAGCTCCGCCTCGATCTTGGCGATCAGGTCTGGAGCTCGAGCCGCGTCCTCGTAAACGGCTTCCTGGATGTTCGACGCGAGCTCGAGCAGCTTGCGCCGGTGCCATGCGTCGCGGAGCTGCGCCGCGTAGCTGGCCATGTGCGCCACGTTCGCGGCGTAGTCCGTCAGGCTGGCCAGGTACCCAACCCCGCCGCTCTCGTCCAGCACGGCGT
>JADFZD010000179.1 GCA_015232705.1 Magnetococcales bacterium
CGAAACCAATCTGGTCGCTATCCCCCGCAAACAACGCGCCGAGGTGCGTAAAGGGATCGCCCAGGGATTGGTCAGTATACCAGACGACATGATCCATGAACGCTGCTTCGATATCTATGCCGAAAGCGTGCGCAATCTGGGTACGCCGGTCTTTCCGCGCACACTTTTTTCCCAGTTGAAGGCCGAGTTTGGCGATGATTGTCAGGGGCTCTGCATCGAACGGAACGGCAAAGGCGTGGCCGAGGTGGTCAGTTTCCACTTTCGCGATCAGGTGCTGCCGTACTATGGCGGCGGTCTGCCCGAGGCACGCGCATGCGGGGCCATGGCCTTCATGTATTGGGATCTGATGACGCGCGCTGCGGGTCGCGGTGCGGAACGGTTCGATTTCGGGCGGAGCAAGATCGGTTCGGGTTCGTTTGATTTCAAGAAATTTTATGGGTTTACGCCAGAGCCTCTCCACTATCGCTATCGTCTGGTGCGCGCAGCGGCGTTGCCGGAGAACAATCCTCTGAATCCCAAGTTTCGATTGTTCATCCAGATGTGGAAGCGTCTGCCTTTGCCGGTGACGGAATGGGTCGGCCCGTGGTTGTCCCGCCATCTGGGATGAGGGATCGAAGGGAACCATGCGTGCAGACAAACAGGGGCATTGTCGGGAAGGGGTGCTGGCAGGTGGCGCCGCATGAGGATTACGGCAAACAGACATGATTGAAGAGAAGGCACAATCGTGACACGCGCGGTGTGACGATCCAGAAAAAGCGGTCAGGTTTTACGGTGTCGAGGAGGTAAGTCAAGGAAGCTTCCGCCATGGTTTGCTACCGTAGATGGACGGTCGGGAGCAAACCATGGCGGAGTGCCGTATCGGTATCGCGCAGTGAACCATGAACCAGTGGGTGCATGGATACTGTGCGAGGTCCGGACGGATGGATCCGTCAACGGCTGTCAGAGCGACGTATCGCCTGGGCGATTACTTCTTGTTCAGGCTCTTGCGGAAGGTCTTCTTGACACGCTCGGCCTCTTGACGGGCGGCTTCGGCCTCTTGACGGGCGGCTTCGGCATCGCGCTCGGCCTTCATGCGGGCGGCGTCAGCCCGTTCGGCTTCGAGGCGGGCATTGCGGGCGGCTTCGGCGGCCTGGACGTCGGCGGCATCGGGTTGGGTGGCGCAGCCGGGCAGGGTGCTGCCGAGGACACCAGCGAGCAACAGAACGGGGAAGATTTTGTAACCCTTCATGATTAAGTCTCCTTTTGCTGACTGATTTAAAGCGAAAATAAGTGTTTGAACCACATTTTGTCCATCATACCGTAAAAAAGGGGAAAAGTCTCATAAAAAATTAGATTTCCCGAGGTTTTTTTTGTATCGAATAATGGCACGCCTTTTGCATTCGATTAAATCTTGCATTTAAATCAAACAATTAATAGCGATACACAGGAGTGACAATTCGTTGACGAGACTCAAGCATTCCAGCAATTGCCGTGCCAATTATCGAGATTCAACTGCCCCAGAATTTCAATAATCCGCGTCGACTGACAGTCCGATTCATCACCGATGTCACCGAGTGTGACCCCGAACGTCCCTGAGAACGGCCCAGAGCCGTATCCAGGGCCGATTGGGCCGTGTCAAAGCCCTGGGTATGATGCAGCAAAGTCTCGACGAAATAGTGTCCTGTTTCTGGCTCCCAGGCGATCACCACCGGTACCAGACGATCGACCTCGACCTCCAGAAGCACCCCCTGACCGCTGGCAACCCGTCCGGATTCGTCCGTCTCCAAACGCATGGCATGCTTGACCGGTGGTTCCGTACCCAAAGTCGGGGAGTGCCAATAGATGCGCTCCACGGCCCAGGGGGTCACCAGCAGGGCGCGGAACTCGCCGGTGAAATCGTCGTTCAGTTCCATCTCTACGGTGATGACCAGATTGAGGTTCAACTCCGGGCTGTTTTCCGGCATCTGCCGCAGAATGCGCGTGGCGCTTACCTTGAGTGCCACCGGATCCGGCCAGCGGCAGTCCCAGACCGGGGCTGCGGCGTCCGGGGGGGTGGCGGGATTTTCGTCTGATTTGTCCATATGCGCCTCGTGTGTCTGTCCCATCAGAAAAACAGACCATCCAACGGACTGGAGGCCGACGCATAGAGTTTACGCGGAATCCGACCCGCCAGATAGGATGCGCGTCCGGCCTCGACCGCTTTTTTCATGGCCATGGCCATGAGAATCGGATCCTTGGCCCCGGCAATGGCCGTGTTCATCAGCACGCCATCGCAGCCCAACTCCATGGCAAAGGCGGCATCCGAGGCGCACCCGACTCCGGCATCCACCAGAATCGGCACCTTGGCCTCTTCGATGATGATCCGGATCGTATAGGGATTGCGCACCCCGAGGCCAGAACCGATCGGTGCGGCCAGAGGCATCACCGCCACGCACCCCATCTCCTCGAACCGTTTGCACAGATAGGGATCGTCCGTGGTGTAGACCATGACCTCGAAACCTTCGGCAATCAGCTTTTCGGCAGCGATCAGGGTTTCGGGGTTGTTCGGCCAGAGATATTTGGGATCCGAGAGCACCTCCAGTTTGACCAGATTCCATCCGCCCGCCTCGCGCGCCAGTCGCAGGGTGCGTACCGCATCGTCGGCGGTGAAGCAGCCTGCGGTATTGGGCAGATAGAGATATTTTTTCGGATCCAGATAATCGGTCAGCATCGGCGCCTTGGGATCGCTGACGTTCACCCGGCGCACCGCCACGGTGACGATCTCGGCACCCGATGCGGCCACCGCCTGAGCGGTCTCCTCGAAATCCTTGTATTTCCCGGTACCCACCAGCAGACGGCTCGTGAAGCTGCGACCGGCGATGATCAACGGATCAGATTCAGGTGTGGGTTCCATGCCCCCTCCGATAAAATGGACGATTTCGATGCGATCTTCGGACGCCAACAGGGTTTCGGAGAAGCGGTCGCGCGCCACCACGGTCAGATTGCGCTCGACCGCGACGCGACGCGCGTCGAATCCCAACCGCTGCAAGAGCGCTGTAACGGTCATGGGTTCGGGGAGTTCGATCTCCTCCCCGTTAAGCGTGATTCGCATGCCTGGATTCCTCTTGGAGCTGTTTGACCGCATCGATTGCCGATCGATCCGGTATTGCCATGACAGACCATTTTTTGGGGATGGGAAAGTGGCGTCTCATCCCTGCCGTGCAACGCGTGGGGTGTATTTTGTGTAAAATGATCCAAAAGAGGCCCATCTCCATGCAATGGGTTGCCCTTTGGTGTTGATTTTCGATAAACTACCCGTGGAATTGTCTCCCTTTGTATTGTCTGCAACCTTCGCCTGACGCGCAAGGACTCTTTATGCTTGGTTACCTCATGGAGGCTGGATGAGCGGGAGTGTGGAGTCGTCGAATGCCACCTTGACC
>JADFZD010000017.1 GCA_015232705.1 Magnetococcales bacterium
TTGGTGCGCAATTTTGCCAGCGGGCGGCATATCGTGTCTTTCACCCTGGTCAATTTCGATGGCGCGCCGTTGCTTCTTCAGCGCGAGGAGACCCCCGTCAACCCCGAGCCTTCGGTCATTCGACATGCCCTTTCCTGGAGCAGACCCGCCCCTTTGATTGATCCGAGTGGTCGCTACCTGATTTTGTGTCATCCTCTGGAATCCCATCATGTGATTCAGGGTGCGATGATCGTGCATGTCGATTTTGCCGGTCTGCTCTCGGAAATCGTGCCGGGTGATCGCAGCGTCCGTCATGCGGTGCTGTTGGAGGATCGGGTGTTGTTCCAGACCCAGACTACCGCTTCCACGGATCTCATCGAATTGACCCTGATGCCGCCATCCGGTTCGACGATCCTGACCCGTTTGGCGTTGCGGCAGCGTTTGACCGTCGATAAATCGGTGCTGCGGGCGCCGATTTACGAGAGCATCACCAATGCCACCCTGTTGGGATTGGCTCTGGTCATCGGATCCATGCTGCTGGCATTCCGGATGGGCGCCAAGGCGGCGGAACCGATTCTCATGCTCTGTCGTCGGGTGCGTCTGGCCACCGAGGATGGCACCACGGCGATCACGCCGGTGGGCACGGGCGATGAACTGGAGGAGTTGGCCGCGATTTTCGAGGAGCGTACCCGCGCCTTGTGGGCGATTCGCATGGAGTTGGAAAACCGGGTGCTGGAACGGACCTGCACTCTGGCACGACTCAACTCCGAGTTGGAAAAGGAGGTGTTGGAGCGGATCAGAGTCGAGGCGGAGACCCGTCGGCATCTGGAGTTGTTGGATCAGGCGCAGAGGATCGGCCATCTGGGGAGCTGGGAGTGGGATCTGCTGGCTGGAAGGGTGGCGTGGTCGGCAGAGTTGTTCCGGATTCTTGGGTTGCGACCTCATGCCCTGTTGCCCAGTCACAAGCGTTTTCTGGCCGCTGTGCATGGGGATGACCGCAAGTTGGTCAACGATGTCATGGAGAGTGCCATTCGGGGCGATGCTTTGGAGTTCGAACAGGAGTTTCGCATCGTTGGGGCCGACGGACAGGCCCGGTTCGTGTTTGGCAACGCACGCATCGATCGCAACGAAAAGGGTGAACCGGTTCGCGTAACAGGTACGGTACTGGATATCACGCCGCGCAAGATGCTTGAGGATCAGTTGCGTCGCGCCAAGGAGCAGGCCGAAGAGGCCAGTCGCATCAAGGGTGAGTTTCTGGCTAACATGAGCCATGAAATCCGTACCCCCATGAATGCCATCATCGGTTTCAGCCATCTGTGTCTGAGAACGGCCTTGACCAACCGTCAACGGGATTATTTGCAGAAGCTCTATTCGAGCGCCAATGGGATGCTGCGCATGATCAACGATATTCTGGATTTTTCCCATATCGAGCAGGGAAATCTCCAGATAGAGCGGATCGAGTTCGAACTGTCGGAGTTGCTGGTCGGGTTGGAGGCAGTCATGGGTGTCAAGGCGCTGGAGAAATCCCTGGCCTTCAAAATCGAACCCCATGTCGAATTTCCTTTGCATCTGGTGGGAGATCCGGTGCGGTTGCGGCAGGTGTTGTTGAATCTCACCAACAATGCCATCAAGTTCACCGATATGGGGGAGGGTGTGATCTCCGTGGATGGCGCCGGGGAGGAAGGCTCGGATATTCTGTTGCGCTTTGCGATACGCGATACCGGAATAGGTATGCCCCCGGAGCAGTTGGCGATCATTTTCGACAAGTTCCAGCAGGGCGATGCCAGTTCGACGCGCCGGCATGGCGGTACGGGATTGGGATTGGCGATTTCGAAAAGTCTGGTGGAGTTGATGGGGGGCACGGTCGAGGTGGAGAGCACTCCGGGTGTGGGAAGCCGGTTCGTGATGCTGGTCCGCTGTGGCAAGCCGATGCATGTCGAGGGGTTGAATGAGAGCGATATGCGGGTGTCGTCCGATCTGTCGGAGAGGGTGGAGGAGGGGGTGTTCACCGAAGTCGATGTTCGGGATGCCTTGCCAACGTTGCCTGGGATCAACACGCAGGCGGGATTGCGGGGTATGGGTGGGGATGTCTCCTTGTACCGGCGCGTGATGAACAAGTTCGTGGTCACCCAGTCGGATGCCACCCGGTTGATGGGATCGCTGCTGGAAGCGCGGGAGTGGTTGGAATTGGAACGGGTCGCGCATACCTTGAAGGGAGGCGCGGCGACCATCGGTGCCATGGAACTCAGTCAGGCCGCCTTGCGGATCGAACATGGCGCTCGCGACCGGATTGGTCGGAAATTGTTGCGTCCGATGCTCTCGGATGCTGAAAGGTTGTTGGAAAAGGTGCTGCTCACCGTGGGTGCCGCCTTTCCTCAACCACCGGATGAAAAATCGGGAAAACTCCCGGATACGATGTGTGATCCGTGTGCCCTGGCTCCACTTTTTATGCAGGCGCGCGAGTTGTTGCGGAATTTTGATGTCTCATCCGAGGCGGTGATCCGGGCTATGGAGCCTTGGGCGCGGGACAAGGAGAGTCTGGAGGGGTGGCAGGCGATGATCAAGCATCTGGAAGTGTATGATTACGACAAGTGCCTGGAGC
The DNA here is from genome assembly GCA_015232705.1 of Magnetococcales bacterium. Taxonomy (GTDB): domain Bacteria; phylum Pseudomonadota; class Magnetococcia; order Magnetococcales; family Magnetaquicoccaceae; genus Magnetaquiglobus. Next base: position 2,582 of record JADFZD010000017.1, read on the forward strand.
TGTTGTCGAAGTGGGCTGCCCGCGTGGGCGTGACTTTGGAGTCGTGACATGGAAAGCCATTCTGTAGCCATGCCCATCGAAGAGAGCGGCGAGGCGCGCAAGAGCATCGTTCTGTTGGTGGACGATCAGCCGGAAAACATCGACATCATTCGCAGCGCCCTGGACGAGCACTTTCAGATTCTGGTGGCCACCCATGGGGTCAAGGCGTTGCAGGTGGTGCGGCGCGTGGTGCCGGATATCATCCTTCTGGACATCATGATGCCGGTCATGGACGGTTATGAGACCTGCCAGCGCATGAAGGAGGATCCGCGCACCGCCATGATCCCGGTGATCTTTCTGACCGCCAAGACCGAGTTCGAGGACGAGGCCAGGGGGCTGGCACTGGGCGCCATCGACTACATCCGCAAACCGTCGAGTCCGCAGATCATTCTGGCGCGTGTCAAGAACATCGAGCATCTGCTGCTGGCCAGGCGCGCGCTGGAGCTGAAGAATCATGCCCTGGAGAATGCCCGTCTCAAGGCCGAGGAGGCCTTGGAGCGATTGGCGGAAAACGAGCGGGATCTGCATGCCGCGATGTTGGCGGCAGAGCGGGCCAACATGGCCAAAAGCGAGTTTCTGGCCGTGATGAGCCATGAAATTCGCACCCCGCTCAACGGCATTCTGGGCATGGCCGAGTTGTTGATGGATCTGGAGATGAGCGACGAGTATCGCCTCTATGTGGAGACGATCCGGCGTTCCGGGGAGAATCTTCTGGTCATCATCAACGATATCCTGGATTTTTCCAAGATCGAGGCCGGTCGTCTGGAACTGGAGGAGATTCCATTCAGTTTGTGGGGGCTGCTCGACGAGTTGCAGTTCATTTTTGGTCAGGTGGCCTCCAGCAAGGAGTTGGCGATTCGGGTCGAGCACGATGGCCTGCTGCCACGCGATTTGATCGGTGATCCGGTGCGTGTTCGGCAGATTCTCACCAATCTGCTTTCCAATGCCCTGAAATTCACCGAATTTGGTGGGGTATCGCTCCAGGCGGAACCTCTGAAGGTGTCGGCAGACCATGCGCGGATCGCTTTTGTGGTGCGTGATACCGGCATTGGCATCAGCCCGGAGAATTTTGACCGGCTGTTCGATGCCTTTTCCCAGGTTGACAGCTCCACCACCCGCAAGTTCGGAGGCACGGGGCTGGGATTGAGCATCACCAACCGTCTGGTACAGATGATGGACGGTGAGATCACGGTGCGCAGTCAATTGGGATCTGGCAGCACCTTCCGGGTTGAAATTCCTTTCAAGATGGCGCGTTCATCGCTTCCGGAACGGGAAGGAGCGGCACCGGGCGATGGCGTTCCGACGGAGATTCCCGCCAACGCATCCATTTTGTTGGTGGAGGATGATCCGATCAATCTGGCGGTGATCAAGGGGATGCTGCAACCCTATCGCGTGCGGCTCGAAGCAGCCCAGAATGGTCGGGTGGCACTCGGCAAGTTGGCGAAATCTACCTTTGATCTGGTGCTCATGGATTGCCTGATGCCGGAGATGGATGGTTATGCCGCCTGCAGGGAGTTTCGCGCCATGGAGTTGACCTCCCGCGCCCTGCGCACGCCCGTCATCGCCTTGACCGCCAATGCCATGCAAGGGGATCGGGAAAAGTGTCTGGCCGCCGGCATGGACGACTATCTGAGCAAACCTTTCAAGCGTCATGCCCTGGTGGAGATGATCGCCTTGTGGTTGTCTCAGGCCAAGTGTCAGACGGCAGTGGTCACCCAGCCGGTCGCCGTGGAACCGACATGTGCGCGGGAACCAATTGACCGTGAAAAGATCCAAGAGTTGCAGGAGGATCTCGGGGATGATTTTTTCAAGGTGTTTCGTACCTTTCAGACCGGTCTGCCGGATCGCTCGGCGCGGCTTGCGGCAGCCATCCAGGCCAATGATGCCAATCAGGTCCATATGGAGGTCCACTCGTTGAAGAGTCTTTCCGCGCAGTTCGGACTGGTCGTGCTGCGCGAGTTGGTCGTGGCGTTGGATAACAAGGCCAGAAGCGGATCGTTGGAGGGGACAGCCGAACTGGCTGAGCGGGTTCTGGAAGAGATCCGCACGGCGGATATGGCCATTTCGGCCTATTTGGTGGGCAGGAGTTGATCGAACCATGATCATGAATCATGACAATCGAGAGTTGGGAAGACTCTACAAACAGGGCGATATTATCTTTCGACAGGGTGAGTTTTCCGACAAGTTTTTTATGATTCGGAAGGGCCGGGTCGAGTTGACGCGAGAATCTTCGGCTGGCAAGAGCATGCGGGTGGAGATCGGCGATGGGGAGATTTTCGGCATCGCCTCGGCCTTTACCACCAATCATGAGCGCTTTGCCACCGCCAAAGCCCTGGAGGACTCCTATATCCTCGGCATCGACGAGAAAATGTTCGTGGCGCGCATGCATCAGGATCCGTCGATCGCTTTTCGACTGGTGCGCCATCTCTCGCAGCGTCTTTTTGATCTGGAGCACGGCTCGACCAGGATCGAGGAGAAAGGGAAGAAATCCGCCGGTTCTTCAAAGAGTGAGAAAGGCGAAAAAAGCGACAAGAAAGCGAAGGTCGAGGTTGCTTCCCCATGCCGCAAACTGCCGAATGTCCATGATTTCAGCGTCTGCTATCATTTTTTGATCGTCGAGGATGAGATCGAGTTTTTCTCGGTGATCGAAAGCTGGCTGGCCAATTCCGTGGAGTATCGGAATGATCCGAATACCCCGACGATCTACAAGCTCACCCATGCCACCTCGTTCATGGATGCCGAACAGCGGCTCGGACAGGACAAGTATGATCTGATTCTTCTGGATCTCAATCTGGGCGACAGCCAGGGGTACGAACAGACCTTCGTGCGCATGCAGGCCATGGCTTTCGATACGCCGATCATCGTTTTTACCGGCATGGACGATGATCATCAGGCCATCCAGGCTGTTGACGATGGGGCGCAGGATTATCTGATCAAGGGGCAGGTGAATCGGCGCACCCTGGTGCGCGCCATTCAGCACGCCCTCTCCCGGCATAAGATGCAGCGCATGGCCCTGGAGGAGTTCGAAAATCACAAGGAGGAGAACGGCAACAAATACGCCGTGATGCTGCGCGATTGGCTGCATCGCTGCATCGTGCCGAATCATGAGCAGGTCAAAGCGTAAGCCGGCATATGATTTCTTCAAGATGCGGCAGTCGGGCGGTATGGCCCGTCTGCCGTTCTTGTTGTTTGGGGTGGTGGTGGTGATGGTCGCCGGATTGTCGGTTGGTGGCGTCGGCGGCGGCGTGGTCGGGATCTGGAATGGGCTGTTGGGCCATGGGGATCCTCTGTTCGGACAGGTGGTTCTGGAGTTGCGTCTTCCCCGTGTGGTTGGGGCCATGGCGGTGGGAGGTCTGCTGGCCTTGTCCGGGGTATTGATGCAGGTGTTGATGCGCAATCCGTTGGCCGATCCCTATGTGCTCGGGCTTTCGGGTGGCGCCGCCTGCGGAGCGATTTTGGCTCTGGCGGGTGGTGTTTCGGGGATGTGGGTCGATGGCGGGGCCTGGCTTGGGGCGCTGATCTCGATGGTCATGGTGCTATGGCTGGCTGGAGGACCGTCGGGTTGGGAGGGGGGATCGCGACTTCTCTTGACCGGCGTGGTGGTGGCCTCGGGTTGGGGCGCCGGGGTGAGTTTTCTGTTGTATCTGCTTCCGGACGAGCGGTTGCGCGGCGCGCTGTTCTGGTTGATGGGCGATTTGGGACGCGGCGGGGAGGTGTGGGTCAGGGTCGGGGTTCTGTTGGTGTCGTTGGCGGTCACCTGGCCGATGGCGCGGGCGTTAAATCTTTTGACCACGGGTGTGGAACGGGCTGCCAGTCTTGGGGTGGCGGTGACGCCACTCAAGTTTTTGTTGTATCTGGTTGCCTCCCTGGCGGCGGCTTCGGCGGTTTCCGCAGTGGGCAGTATTGGTTTTGTCGGGCTGGTGACGCCGCATCTGTTGCGTTTGAGCGGATGTGTGGATCATCGCTGTCTGTTGCCGGCTTCGGTGCTGTTGGGCGGTATGCTGCTCACCCTGGCCGATCTGCTGGCACGCACGGTCATCGCCCCTCAGCAGATGCCTGTCGGGGTGTTGACCGCTCTGCTTGGAGCCCCGGTGTTCGTCTGGTTGCTGCGTCGGAGCGTCAGGGAGAGGCGTCCGTAGCGTGACAATGGGGGAGAGTTCCACCCTTTGGAACGCCGTGTCGAGGTTCGACGGGTATGGTTCAACCGCCGCGTCTGACCCGCTCCATCAGGTAGGCCCCCACCAGATGGTCCAGGACCATGTGGGCATCCTCAGCCGGACCGTACTCCTTCGGATCCGTGGGAACATGGATCCCCTCATCGGCCATGGCGCGCATCGTTCCGCCGTCGAAGGCAGTCAAGGCCACGCATTTGATCCCCATCTCCTTGGCCGTTTCGAACGCTCGGAGCAGATTGGGGGAGTTGCCGGATGCGGAAATCCCCACCACCACATCTCCGGGTCGTCCCAGAATCTGCAATTGGCGCGCAAACACCGCTGCGTAACCTTCATCGTTGGCGATGGCGGTCATCACCGAGAGATTGTCGGTGATGGCCAGTGCGCGAAAAGGGTTGTGCGGCGACCGGGTGCCAATCGCCAGATCGTTGGCGAAGTGGCTGGCCGTGGCGGCACTCCCGCCGTTTCCCATGAAAAAGATCGTGGCCCCTCGCTCGCGCGCCTCCAGCAGCGTGGCGATGAATCCGGCGATGTCCAGTGGATCGATGCGTTGCAACACCTCGCACAGATGACCGATGTAGGCGCGGGCAAAGATCACCGGATCGGGATCATGAAGTTTTTCGAGGGTACTCATCCGCAACCTCCAAAAGAGGGGTTACAGCAGGATCCAGAAAATCACCAGCCCCAGGATGATCCGATAGATCGCAAAGGGTACCAGGCTTTGATGGCGCAACCAGCGCATCAACCAATGGATCACCGCAAAGGCCGAGATGCCGGAGACGACCAGGCCAAGCCCCATGAAGAGCCACTCGGAGAGATTCGGGGACATGTGATAGAGATCCCGGAACTCCAGGATTGCCGCCAGAACCCCCACGGGAATGGCCATCAAAAATGAGAATCGGGCGCCTGCCTCACGGGTGAAACCCGCAAAGAGTGCTGCGGTCATGGTCACTCCGGAGCGTGACGTACCTGGAATCAGGGCAAACATCTGGGCCACGCCGATCAGCACCGCGTCCTTCCAAGTCAGCGAGTCGATCCCCCGCATCCGGCGTCCGCGCCAGTCGGCCAGCCACAACAGCGCGCCGAAAAAGAGCGCCGTGGTGCCGATCACCGCTGGATCGCGCGCCAGGGTTTCGATGTGATGCTTGAAGGTCAAGCCGGCCAATCCGATCGGAATCGTCGCCCAGCCCAGGGCCCAGGCCAGATGTCCGTCCGGGTTGTCGGAAAAGCCACCAGGACGCAGGGTGCGCACGAATCCGACGGTCAGACGGATCACATCGTGCCGGAAATAGGCCAGCACGGCCAGAAGACTGCCGGTATTGGCCGCGATATCGAACATCAACCCCTGATCGGACCACCCCAAAAGTTTGGGCACCAGGATCAGATGGGCCGAAGAACTGATCGGCAGAAACTCGGTAAGTCCTTGCACGATCCCCAGAATGATTGAGTGAAACAGTTCCATGAGTGATTCTATTCCGTCATCTGTCGTGGCCATCCCGGTGATGGCATCCCAATCCGAGTTGTCTGACCGCCCGGATTCGTTCTTGTCGCAACGCCTCTCCCAGACGTATGCCTTGCATGCCTTTTTCCATCAGGGTGCGGGCATCGACCGTCAGGCATGCCTGAAAAGCCGAGCGCAGCGCTTCGCCTGCCGGATAGACCCCCAGGGTCGGATCCTCACGGGTGTCGGCGGCGCAGGCGAGCACCACCTTTTCCAGTTGTTCGGGACGGCGGAAGGCGTCCAGTCGTGTCAGAAGATCCACCACCTTGCCGGGTCGCATTTCCAGGATCCGATGGCAGCGCATGTGCTCGCCGGCCACCAGGCGTGCCAGGGAGGAGAATCCCTTGGGCGTGCGCAAACGGGCGCACATCCTCTCCACCACCGCCCCGCCCCGTACTTCGTGGGCGATGTGGCGCGGCAGTTCCGCCTCCGGCGTCAACCCTTTGCCCAGATCGTGACAGAGTGCCGCAAAACGGATCGTGGCATCGCCGGTCAGGCGGCTGGCACGCTCCAGAACCCACAGGGTGTGCTCGAAGGCGTCTCCTTCGGGATGAAATTCTGCCCGATGGCGTTTGCCCTGGAGTGCGGACAACTCCGGAAAGAGTTCCTTCAGCGCTCCGAGGGCATCGAGTGTGCGAAAGTAGGCCACGGGGGCAGGGCTTTCCAGTGCCTTGATCGTCTCTCGCCAGACCCGTTCGGCGCTCAATTCGCGCAACTCCCCGGAGGCAACCAGACCGCTCATCATCTTCAGGGTATCCATTTCGATGGCAAAGCCGAAGCGATCCAGGGTCGCCCGAAAGCGCGCCACCCGCAACACCCTCAAAGGATCCTCCCCGAATGCCGCCGAGACATGCCGCAGGCGCCGTGCCTGAAGATCCTCAGCTCCCCCATGCGGATCGATCAGCCGGTCCGTCTCATCGAGGGCCATGGCGTTGATGGACAGGTCACGGCGCGCCAGATCCTCTTCTAACGTGATATCGGGCGCAAAATCAACCGCAAATCCCAGATGACCCCGGCCTGCCTTGCGTTCGGTGCGGGCCAGGGCGTGCTCTTCGCCGTTGAGCGGATGCAAAAAGACCGGAAACGATTGGCCGACCTGTCTGAACCCCCTGGCGCGCAACTCATCCGGGGTCGCGCCAACCACCACCCAATCGCGCTCTTTGACCGGCAGACCCAGCAGACCATCCCGCACGCAGCCGCCGACGCGGTATCGCACCAATCCTTGAGCCGGATCCGGTCGCTCGGGGGATATACGGTGGATCTCCATCACCCTTTGACGCACACCGCAGGCAGGAGTTCATGCACCGCCTCGGCCAGATCCGCCTGATGACGCATCACCCCGTCGATCTCTTTGTAGGCGCCGGGTATCTCATCCAATACCGAACGGTCCTTGGGACAGGCAATTCCCTGGGTCTGCCGGGCAAGATCCGTGATCGTGAAGCGGCGCATGGCCTCGTTGCGCCCCATGCGGCGACCAGCGCCGTGGGCCGAAGAGTGGAACGCTTCCGGATTGCCCTTGCCGCGCACGATGTATGAGGGGGTGCCCATGGAGCCGGGAAGGATGCCCAGATCGCCGTCGCGCGCGCGGATCGCCCCTTTTCGGGTGATCCACACCTCGTTGCCGAAATGGCGCTCTTTGACCACATAGTTGTGGTGACAGTCGATCACCGGAGCGTGCATGCGGATCGCTCGATTCAGAGTTTGCCCGAGCGTTGCGAGTACCGCATGGAGCATGAAACTCCGGTTGGCCTTGGCGAATCCCTGAGCCCATGCGGCAGCGCGTACATAGTCGGAAAAATCGCTGGATCCCTCGCGCAAGAATGCCAGGTCCGGATCGGGCAGGGATCGCATTTCCTGGCCCACGGTATCCTTGGCGCGCTGAATGAAATAGGTGCCGATACGGTTGCCGATGCCCCGCGATCCGGAGTGGATCAGGATCCACACCCGGTCTGTACGATCGATACGCAGTTCCACGAAGTGGTTGCCGGTGCCAAGCGTCCCCAGATGACGCAGCGTGTTGGTGCGCGCGGTGAGAAGTTTGGGGTGGCGCGCCAGAAGATCGCCCAGTTGCTGCTGGATGGAAAACCGTTCCCACCAGCCTTGAAGCGTATCCGGTACCTGGGACCAGGCCCCCCGATCGTGGGGTCCGCCATCGTCGGTGCGACCATGGGGAATGGCTTTTTCGATGGACTGGCGCAGGCTTTCACCGTTGTCGTCCAGATCCGCGGAGGTGAGGTCGAGGGGAACGGCGCACATCCCGCACCCGATATCGACCCCGACTGCTGCCGGGATCAATGCCCCGACTGTCGGGATCACCGAGCCGATGGTCGCGCCCATGCCGGCATGCACATCCGGCATCGCCGCCACATGATGAAACACGAACGGCAGATTGGCGACATTGGACAACTGGCGACGGGACGGTTCGTCCACCTCGTCGGTGAAGATTTTGACCGGGACACGCCCGCGTTCCATGCACTCCCTGACCGGCATGTCACACCTCATGGCAGCACGCATCATGCGGGATTGTCCGGCGACCGGATGGATCACCGTGGCATTCAGGACGACCGATGTCGTTCAACGCCGGTGATCCGTGGACCGGGACGGGTCAACCCTTTTTGAACAGGGCTTCGGCGGCGGCCCAGGCGGCGGTGGCATTGGCCGGAGCGCGACTCTTGCCGGAGTCGTTCTGGTTGCCACCGCCGCCCGAGTTGCCACGATTCGAGGAGGTGCGTCCACTCTCGTTGCGCGGCATGGAACCCTTGGGCATGAAATTATCGCAGAAGTTGCTCTTTTCCTTGTCTACCACCCGCTCGGCCACGGTTTCCCGGCACTCGTTGTAGCTGCCAGGATCATGGAAACGACAGTTCAGACAGACCCGTGTATCCTTTGAGCAACTGGAACAGACTTCCGAACGGCCAAAGCCGTTGGACGGCAGCATGGACCCGCAACTCCAACAGTGCGACGCTTTTCCAACCGTCATGTAAGGCATCTCCCGAATTGGTGCCACTTCAATGCGAAGACAAACAAAAGGCAAGAAATCGCCAGGAGAAGCGTCGAATTCTTGTCGATTGTTGTCCCTCCACCATCGGTCCAGCAAGGAACAGACCGATTTACCAAACCTTGCTCAGTTGCCGGGGATCGCCCCGGATTGGGGTGCGTGGGGATCATATCCCATGCGGCAGGTTAAACAAACTGTATCGTGGAACGCGTCCAAACCCCAACCGGAAAGCGGGGAGGGGTGTCATGGAGCGTTTGTGTTTTTCGCCTGATTCGTTTATATTAACGAAAATCAAAAAGGGTCATCCGTTTTACATTCCATGTCACACGCAAGGAGTTCCATTTCATGAAACCACCCGCATTCATTCGGGGGATCGGCTATCTTTTTACCGGTTTGCATCTTCTGACCACTCCGGAGTTGCGCCGTTATGTGTTGGCGCCACTGCTGGTCGGCACCCTTTTGTTCGCTTCGGGCAGTTGGTTCGCCCTGGGACACATTCTCACCTGGTCTGCCTGGCTCAACGGTTTTTTGCCGAGTTGGTTGCAGTGGATGGAGTGGATCCTCGTGCCGTTGCTGTTCAGCTCCATCGGCATTCTGTTTTTTACCAGCCTGGGCATCGTCGCCAACCTCATCGGCGCCCCCTTCAACGCCCTGCTGGCCCAACAGGTCGAGATCCATCTGACCGGTACCTTCGACACCTCACGCCATACCCAACCTCAGGGGTTGTGGGATAGCATCTTTCCCACGGTTCACAGCGAAATCCAAAAGATCCTTTATTACATCGTGCGGGCGATTCCGTTGTTGCTGCTCTTCGTGCTGCCGGTGGTCAACGTTGCCGCGCCGTTTGTCTGGATGTTCTTTACCAGCTGGATGAATGCCTTCCAGTATGCCGATTTCCCCATGAGCAACCATCAACTCAACGACAAGCAGATCCTGGCCAAGCTGCGTGAGGAGCGCCTGCTCTCCCTGGGATTCGGCGCGGCCACCTTGCTTTTGACCCTGGTGCCGGTGATCAATCTCTTGGCCATGCCTGCTGCCGTGGCCGGAGCCACCGCCATGTGGGTCAAGGAGTGGCGCGTCAAGTAAATATCCGGGGCGGCGGGATTTTCTCCCGAAAGTGCCCTGGGCTCTCCATGATCAGGGGAATGCATGAAAATCTGGCACGCTTTTCCCTTATGCGGCTTGAACAGGAGCCGGAAGTGACTGTTTTTGACACGTACCGACTTATCCGTTCACGCATCAAGGGTCGTGGAGAGCATCCAAGAGAGTATCAACCATGAAAAATTTACTACTCAAATCCAACTCCCCCTTCAAGCCGGGCCTCATGGAGTGTCCGGTGTGCGGCAACCACCCGATGCACATCTACCGCTGCATGAAGTGTGGCGAAGTGCGTTGCGGCAGCGATCAGTGCATCGGCAGCATGGGCACCCAGTACAAACGCTGGGCACGCAGTGGGACCATCTGTCGCAACTGCGGTGAGGCGACCTATCGGTTGCTGGTCAGCGACTCCGAGGAGATGATGCAGTTTCTCTCCGAGTATCGCCGTCCGGGACGTCCACACTGAGGGCAGGGGAGGGACGTCGTCTTTCATGCCCCGATTCATGGCCGCTCATGCTCGCTTGATCCTATGATCCATGTCCGCTCACGCGCGCATGCGCGTTCCATGGCCGTTTACTTGTCTCATGATCTCATGAGTCGTGGCGCGATTCACGCGACGCGTCGTGCGCCCCTCGCATAATATCGCGCGATCCGGGCACCCTTTTACCTGGGCGGATCCGCAGGCGACGGCGATGGATCCGCAGCCGTCTTGGGCGGGTTTGTTGATGATCGGCCTACGGTCACGGTCTGGAGTCGGTCGAGATTCAAGATCCGCTTGGCCACGCGCTGGATATCGGCGCGGGTGACGGCGCGGATCTTGTCCGGCCAGGTATCGAGATAATCCAAACCGCGTCGGTAGAATCCGATGCGACACCATGTTTCGGCCAACTTGTCCAAACCATCCAGATGGAGCGGGAAGGAGCCGGTCAGATAGCGCAGCACGTCACCCAACTCCGCCTCGGAGATCTCCTCCTCCATCATCCGTTTCAGCTCTGAGCGGATCAGCGCAACAGCCTCGCGGGCAGACTCGGTTTTGGTTTCGGTGCTGATCGTGAACGGACCTCGACCGGCGAGGGGCGAGAATCCCGAAAAAATCCCATAGGCCAATCCCCGCTCTTCGCGTACCACCTGGTTCAACCGGCTGGTCAATCCCCCACCGCCCAACAGCTGATTCATCACCGTCAGGGCGTAAAAATCGGGATCCTCCCGATCCATGGCCACCACACCCATGCGCACGGTGGTTTGGGGTTGGTCCATCTCGATGTGCTTTTCCAGCCCTTTTTCCGCAGGGGTCGCTTTGGGTGGTGGCACGAAGGGACCAGGTTCAGAGGAGAGTTTTTCCAGATGCCTCTTCAAACGCGCCTCAATCTGGTCTCGGGTCACATCCCCGGCAATCGCCATCACCATCCCTGGCGCGCGGAAGGTAGATTGGTGATGCAGGCGAATATCGGCCAGTTCGATCCGCTTGATGCTCTCTTGGGTTCCTGTGGTGGGACGCGCGTAGGGGTGGTTGCCGAAGATCATCGGCATGAGCGCCCGAGAGGCGCGAAAACTCGGGTCCTCCTCGCTTTTGATCAACTCCGCGCTTCGCTCCCGCAATGCCCGCTCGAAATCGGCTTGGGCAAAGCGAGGCCGCAGCATGGCATCCCCCATCCGGGCGAACGCCTCGTCGAGATGCTCGCTTAAACTGGTCAGATGCACCTCGATGGTGTCGGATCCCACATCCGCGGCCATCGAAATACCATAGTAGTGCAACCGCTCCTGAAAGGCGCTTGAGTCGAATTCGCCGCCTCCCTCGTTGAACATCCATGCCGTGAGCGAGGCAAGCCCCTCGCGTCCGACCGGATCGTGCGCCGCTCCGCCGCGCGCCAGGATGCGGACTTCGACCATGGGATTGACGTGATTCTCGATCAGGATGACCTGCAATCCGTTCTCTTCGACCCAGGTCTGGATCTTGTCGCGCTCCCGAGGTGTCGCGGCATTTCCCGAGGCCATCCACAAAAGCCAGAAAACGGCAACCCACAACCCGGTGAAAAAACGGCGTGCGGTCATGGTTTCAAGATCCCCACAGTCAGCCGGGCTGGCTGGAGATATTTCCGGGCCACCCGTTGCAGATCCGCGCTGGTCACGGCCCGTACCCGCGCCGGATAGTCGTCGAACATCATTCGCCAATCCTGACCATTGAGGCTCATGCGTCCGATGATCCAGGCGATATGGTCGATGGCGTCCATGGCGTAGACCCGTTCGGCGATCAGTCCGTTCTGAGCCTTCTCCAATTCACGCGCCGGGACTGGCTCCTGTTGCAACCGTTCGACCTCCTCGAACATGGCCTTTTCGAGCTCCTTGAGATCCGCGCCGGCCTTGGGCATGGCCGAAAGCGAGAACGGCTCCCAACTCATGGCATGTCCAGAGTACGAGGCAGAAGCGGATACCGCCAGAGCCAGTTCGCGGATCAGACGGGTGTGCAGGCGGCTGGAGCCGCCCCCGCCCAGCACCGTTGCCAGGATATCCAGAGCCATGGCGTCGTTGGTATCCGGGGTCATGGCCCAAGAGGGGACGGTATATCCGGCCATCCAGATCGGCAGTTTGGCGCCCTTGTCGGTCACCTCCAGCCGGGCGGGCTCTTGGCGGGAGGGCGGATCGGGCAACTGGGGTTTGGGGATCTGTGGTTGGGAAGCCAGGTGGGCGAAGTGTTTCTTCACCAGTTGCTCCGTCTCTTCTGGATCCACATCGCCGACCACCACCAGTGTGGCGTTGTTGGGCGCGTAGTAGGTCTGATACCAAGCGGTAAGATCGGCCAGGGTCAACCCTTCGATCTCTTTCATGGAGCCGATCACCGGTCGTCCGTATGGGTGATCGCCGAACAGCAGCGCCCGATAGCGCTCCAGCATCCGCTGGTTGGGATCCGCATCGGTGCGCATGCGGCGCTCTTCGCGCACCACCAGATTTTCGGAGGTGAACTCCTCCTCGGAGAGTTTCAGCCCGCGCATCCGGTCCGCTTCGAGCCGCAGGGCCAGTTCAAGCCGATCCGACGCCAGTTTCACGTAATACATGGTGTAATCGGTCGTGGTCGAAGCGTTGTCCTCTCCCCCTTCTCGGGCAATGATTTTGCTGAACGCCTCAGGTGGTACGCTCTCTGTGCCCTGGAACATCATGTGCTCAAGCATGTGGGAAAGACCGGCCTTCCCAGGCTTTTCGTCCACCGATCCGACACGGTACCACATCTGCGCGATGACCACCGGCGCCTTGGACTCACGCGCCACGATCCCTTTCAGACCGTTTTCCAAAGTGAAGGTGCGTGCTTCGAGTGCCGAGGCGGAGGAGGGGATACAAAAGGCGCACAGAGCCAGGGCAACGCCAAAGCGATGAATACGGCTGGTCAGAGCGTGCGATCCAGACCCGTCACGCATGTTATTTCTTGCTCCCGGAAGCGCCGTCGCTCAGCCATCCGGGCAGTCGCTCCTGCTGGTCGCGTCCCAAAGGCTTGGCTTCGCGTTTGGGCTCCGGGGTCTTGAACAGAATCGAACGGGCCGAACCTGGCGTGCCATCGTCGGTCGAGCCGGCGTGGCGCTCACCGGGTCGTCCGGCAGGCTCCTCCGGGGGATCGTTGCCAGGCAGGGTGTCGATGTCCGGAGGGATTTCCAACGGTTCACGGGTGGCGATGCGGCTGGGATCGAGCAGATTCTGCTCCCACGGCAGCGAGATGTTGCTCGAACAACCGGAGAGAAGCGCCAGCAGGGAGGCCAGCACAATGGGAGAATAAGAGCGGAATCTGTCGTTCATCGCTTGCCTCAAGGATCGGAGGAGTCCGACGTCAACCAGTGGTCGAGCAGCAGCAGCCCAACGCCCAGGGTGATGGCGCAGTCGGCCAGATTGAATACCGGAAAAGAGAGATCATGCCAGTGGACATAAAAAAAGTCCACCACCCATCCAAAGCGCACCCGGTCCATCAGATTGCCCAGGGCGCCACCCAACAGCATGCCCAGGCCGAAAACCAGCATGCCGGTACGGGCCGACCTGAGCATCCAGAGGATCACGAAGGCCGCCACGCTGGCCACACCTACCAGAAAGATCACCCGGTACTGGGCGGGAAGATTGGTGAAGAGTCCGAAGGCGGCACCGACATTGTGCACCAGCAGCAGATCGAAGAATCCCGCGATCAGGACAACGCGCGCATCGATCAACTCTCGGGAGGCGATTTCCTTGGTCCATTGATCCAACAAGAAGACCAAGACCGCCAACACCAATCCCCAGAAAATCGGACGGTTTACCTTGGATGCGTCCGGAGTCATGGGGTATCCGACAGGTTCATCGTGGCGACCACGGTACGGCAACGGGAACAGATTGTCTGTTCCGGGGTGCCATCGACGTTTGGATCCCAGTTCCAGCAGCGGATGCACTTGGCGCCACCGGCCATGCCGACGGCGATCTTCAGACCTGGGAGATCGCTCTCTTCGGCCAGATCCACAGGGGCTTCGGCGAAGGGCAGGAGTCTCACCGAGGAGACGATGAAGATGCGATGCAGTTCGGGGATCTCTCGCAGCAGGGTAAGCAACTCTCCATCGGCATGCAGGATCACGGCGGCTTCCAAAAACGAGCCGATGCGCTTGTCACGTCGTTCGATCTCCAGCAGGCGATAGGTTGCGCCACGCACCTTGCGGAGTTTTTTCCACCGTTCGTCCAGATCCTGGTCGCGCCAAGCCGGATCGGCCTCGGGAAAGAGGGCAAGATGAACCGATTCTGCCCGTGCGTCACCCATGAAGCCCCATACCTCTTCGGCAGTGAAGGAGAGAATCGGCGCCATCAACCGGGTGACCGACTCAAGAATGGCGGAGAGCACGGTTTGGGCAGAACGACGTTCGCGGGAGTCCGGCCCCTCGCAGTAGAGCCGGTCCTTGAGCACGTCGAGGTAGAAAGCCCCCATGTCCACGGCGCAGAAGTAGTGGATATCCTGATAGACGCGGTGGAAGGCATATTCGTCGTAGGCGGCGCGCACATCGGTGATCAGGGCATGCAGTTGATGGAGCGCCCAGCGGTCGAGTTCTGGCATCTCGCCCACCGGAACGGCGTCACGGCTGGCATCGAAGTCGGCCAGATTGCCCAACAGGAATCGCAAGGTGTTGCGAATGCGACGGTAGGCATCCGAGAGCCCCTTGAGGATCTCGTCGGAGATGCGAATATCGCCCGAATAGTCCTCGGCGGTGACCCACATACGCAAAATGTCGGCGCCGTATTGTCCGATTACCTTGGCCGGTGCGATGACGTTTCCCAAGGATTTCGACATTTTGCGACCTTTGCCATCGACTACGAAGCCGTGGGTCAGCACCGATTTGTAGGGAGCCTGATCACGCACGCCGACCGACGCCAACAGGCTCGAATGGAACCAACCCCGGTGCTGATCCGATCCCTCCAGGTAGAGATCCGCCGGCCAGCGCAACCCCTTGGCCGCAGCATCCGGTCCGAGCAGGACGGCAGCCTGGGTGACACCGGAGTCGAACCAGACATCGAGAATATCCTTTTCCTTGGCAAAACTTTTTCCGCCGCAGCCGGGACAACAGAACCCCTCGGGCAGAAACGCCTCGGCGGGACGCTCGAACCAGACATCGGCACTGAACTGTTCCACCAGTCGGGCGATGGATTCGACCACCTGTCCATCGCTGACCACCCGACCGCAACCCTGGCAGGTGATCACCGCGATCGGCACGCCCCAGGCGCGTTGTCGCGATACGCACCAGTCCGGGCGCACGGCGACCATGTTGTGGATGCGATCCCGGCCCCAGGTAGGGATCCAGCGGGTGTTGTCGATTTCGGCGAGCGCCTTTTGTCTCAGGTCGTTCTTCTCCATGGAGATGAACCATTGCGGCGTGGCGCGGATGATCACCGGTTTGTGGCAGCGCCAGCAGTGGGGAT
>JADFZD010000180.1 GCA_015232705.1 Magnetococcales bacterium
CTTCTGGAGTGATGGTCCGCTCACACGGGCGGTGCGCCAGGGCGGCATCTGCTATCTCGACGAAGTGGTGGAGGCGCGCAAGGATACCATCGTGGTAATCCATCCTCTGGCTGACGATCGCCGCATCCTGCCTCTGGATCGCACCGGCGAAACCCTGACAGCACCCCCGGAGTTCATGCTGGTCGCCTCTTACAATCCGGGTTATCAGAATCTCACCAAAGGGTTGAAGGCCAGCACGCGTCAGCGCTTTTTATCACTCACCTTCGATTTTCCGACCCAGGATCGCGAAGTGGCCATTCTGTGCCACGAAACCGGCATCGACGCCGATCTCGCCCAACGGCTGGTGCATCTGGCTCAGAGAATTCGTGCGCTGGAGGGCCACGACCTGGAAGAGGGGGTCAGTACCCGACTGCTGGTCTATACGGCCCGATTGATCCGGGATGGCTTTGCGCCTTCCGCCGCCTGTCGCGCGGCTCTGGCCGAGAGTCTGACCGACGAACCGCAAACCGTGACGGCACTCATGGAGGTGATTCATGCCGTTTTGGGATTCTGACAACGAAACTCGGTCGTCTGCCCCCGAGAGCGAAACAGGGAGCGCCAACCGCCACGATCGGCGTCAACGACTGCGCCGCTGGAGCCAACGGCTCTTCTTTCTGCTGTTTCTGACTGCGCCCAGCCTCGATCTGTTGCGCCTGGATCTGGTCGAAACCCATGGTCTTATCTTTCTGGGACAGGAGCGGAGTCTGGGCCTCGGCGCGCTGGTCGCCAGCTCCGGAACACCCGCTCTGGAGATCGCCCGCACCGTTCTGCTGGGCGTTATCCTGCCAGTGACGGTCCTTGCCATCGCGCTGCTCTGGATTGCCTATCATTATGGCCGCCTCTACTGCGGCTGGCTTTGTCCCCATTTTTCGGTGGTGGAGTGGGTCAACCATTGGATGCAACGCGCCTCCGGAAGGCCGACACTCCATGAATCGCGGCCCCAGCCACATGCGCCATGGATCAGGAATCCGACGCCACCCAATCCATGGGCCTGGGCCATCGCGCTCGGATTGGCTCTGCTGATGGCCCTGGTCTGGGCGGTGAGCCTGCTCACCTATCTGGTACCGCCGACACGGGTCTTTGCCGCGCTGTGGCATGGCACACTCTCAACCCACGAACTGCTTTTTATTGGCGTGGCTACGCTGCTCTTCACCATCGATTTCCTGTTCGCCAGACATCTGTTTTGCCGATTCGGCTGTGCCATCGGCCTGGCCCAAAGCCTGGCCTGGATGGGCAATCCCGCAGCCCTGGCGCCAGATTTCCGGCGACAACGGGTGGCCGAATGCCACGGATGTCCCCAGGCGTGCGAGGCGGTCTGTCCCATGCGTCTGCGTCCACGGGGAGGAAAAAAGGCACTGGCCACCTGCACGCAATGCGGACAATGCCTGCGCGCCTGCGCTCACGTGCAGGCGCCTCACGCACGGCCACCCCTGCTTACCTGGGTGCGTGGTCGGAGATCCTGATCACCTTGCGAGCCTGCGTCCGCCTGCCGCGGGATCCTCCATCCCCACATTCACACGCTTTTGTTGGGCATCTACAGGATCATCCATGGAAGAGTTCATCGGTAGACTTTGGGATCGCTTCATCACCCGTCGCAGTGGAAAAGGTCATCCCGAGGCGACCATCACCCTGGATCAGGTGGCATGCAGTACCCGAGTGCTGTTCCGCGCTTTGGAGGGGGATCCCCATGTGCGCATTCAGGGCGTCGCAGACTCCCGCCATGATTCAGGCCGTACCATCTGGGCCCGCCTGGCCGGAAACGGTTACCTTGCCCCCCTGGCCTGGCTCGATCCGACCACGCTCCATATGCCAGCGCGTATCGAGCTGTTTCCCAGCCAGGAAGAAAACCGCAATCTCTATCTCTGGCTGGCTGCCCTGGCTGCCATCACTTCGCGGTATCCGCCGCAACTCGGGGAGCCACGTCACGTCTGCGTGGCCACCCTGTTCGCGCACGCACCGGGACTCCGCGCGCTCTACGCGAAACTGGTGGACGCCCACCTCCGGCAACGCCCCGATCCCGAAAACCTGACTCCGGCGGCGGCAAAAAATGAACGGATGATCCGAGATGCGCTGCAACATCCGGAAAGGGTTGCAGGACAGATCCCGCCACATCACCAATGGCCGGCACCGGTTCCGCTCTGGCTGCATCCCAACCCGCCTGCCAGCGCGGAGGAACGACCAACGCCCGTCGATCCCAATGCACCGCCACCGGAATCTCCCGACAAAAGCCTGGATGGTCGGGGTCTGCTGCGACAGGCGACCTCCATCACCCCGCCATCCCGTGGAGGGGGCCTGCTGCTGCATCGCTTCGAATCGATTCTCGGCCAGGCCGAAGCGGTATCGATCGATCGGACCGACGAGGAGACCGAGGATCTGGATGAGGCACTCCGGGCAGCCGACGACCTCGAACGGTTGCAACTGGCGCGCAGTCGCCGACAACGGGCCAAACGGATCCGCTTTGACCTGGATCTCCCTTCGGAAGCTGCCGACGACCTGCCGCTCGGGCCTGGGATCTCTCTGCCGGAGTGGCATGAACGCCTCGCCATCCTGCAACCAGACCATTGCCGATTGCAAACCCTGGTGGCGGATCGCGCCCCGCCCATGCCCTTGCCCGCTGAACTGCGCGCCGCCGCCCGCCAGTTGCGTCACCGCTTCGAGAGCTTGAGACCGGAACAACATTGGCGACCGAGGCAATGGGATGGCATGGAACTGGATCTGGATGCGATCATCGAGCGCCGTTGCGCACAACGTCAGGGCCGGGGGGTGATCGAACAACCCCTTTACCGGGCGTTGCACCCTGGCCATCGCGATCTGGCCTGTCTGCTGTTGGCCGACCTCTCACTCTCCACCGGGGCCCATGTGGATGATCGCTATCGCATCATCGATATCATTCGTCATGCGCTGTGGCTCTTTTCCGAGGCGTTGGCCACGGTCGGTGATCGTTTCGCCTTGTACGGCTTTTCCAGTTGCCGACGCCACAACATCCGCTTTCATCATTTGAAAGGGTTTCGGGAAACCTATGACGACACCATTCGCGGACGCATTGGCGCCATCCGGCCTGGATACTACACGCGCATGGGGGCCGCCATTCGTCACGCCAGCAACCTGCTGGAGCAGGCCAATCCCGCCCAGGCAGCGGAGATTGCCGACCATCTGAGCCGGGCCGGGGAGCTGCTGGCCCAGTGCCCCACCCGCCGCGACCGGGCGGCCCTGCCCTTCAGCTGGGCGCGGCTGGCCCTGTTGAAAGGGGAGAAAGAGGAGGCCAGGCGGCGCTTTCAGGAGGCCATCACCCTCTGGAGCCACCCGGACAACCCCGCCCGGGCCGAACTGGCCAAACTGGATAAACCGGCATGATC
>JADFZD010000181.1 GCA_015232705.1 Magnetococcales bacterium
AAGGGATGGATCAAGAGAATTTTCTGGTCATCGTGGATGAAATGATCCAGGGACAGCTGCACTGGATCCTGCAAGGCCATGCCCTGCCCCCCTTGATGACCGATGCAACCATTCCCTGGACGCCGCGTCCATCGTTACTGGGGTATCTGGCAATCTATGCGCTCAACCTGATCACCCTTCGGTCGCTGCTCGATCCTGACGGTTGGAGCTTCGACGAGGGGGCGCACGGCATCGCCAATGGTGTGCCTGCCTGGGATCGTCTGCATCATCTGTGGCGCTCCTGGTTCACGGACGACCATTTGGGACGGCTGCACGACTTTCTGACGATCGAGCGTCACGAGGGACGGGTACGCCTTAAACCCCATTCCCGATTCATCCGTGATCCCGAAAGATCGATCGACAACCGCTGAACGCTTGCGCTTCATCCTGGATCCTGGCAGTTGCGACTGCTTGCATGCGCGAATGTTCTGAATGGCCAGAAACCGTACTTACCTGATTGGTCACGAAGCTCTCTTCCTGTTTGCCATATGGATCAACAGGTTGTCACGGGTGACCGTTCGCAATTGCCAGATCCGGGTTCATGATCCCAAATCCGGAAGTTTCGAATGATTGCATGCGCCAACATATTGGTTTATCTGGTGAAATGTAAAAAAACGAAGTTACCTTATTGGCAATAAGTCTTTCTTCCGATTCGCCGGGTGGATCAAGAGGTTGCCGCAGGTGATTGCCCGCAACTGCCGGATCTAGGATGATACATCCTCAGGGAAGGCCGCGCCCTGCCCGTGCGATCCATATCATCCATGCCCCACCCAAAAAATCCCTGTTTGATAAAACCGAATCCCTTTCTTGCAAGGGAACCATTTCACACTCTTTTTGTCTGAATAGGCAAGGGTGTGGCAATAGACACGGTCAGCGTGGCAAATCCCGCATATCCGTGTCTTGCAGAAACACACACTTTGACGCAACGCATTGATTTAATATACAAGAACCACGAGGCATGATCATTGCTCAATGGTTCTGGGTAACCCCCTGTCCAGCACTGGATTTTCAGGAGCCGCTGTACCATGCTCACGCCGAACACCCTTGCCTCCCTTCAAGACAGTTCACCCTGGTTCCGCTACCAGGAGCCACCAACTGTCAACCTGGCCATCGAGGCAAGCATCGCCATACCTCCGGTCGAACACTCCCCGGAGATCGAAATGAGGCGTTTCCAGACCGATGAGGTTCTGTTTCATGGTGGAGAGGAGACCGGTCCGGTGTTGCTGTTGATGCGTGGTCGCGTACAACTCTTCGCCGAAGAGGGTTCTCTGCCCACGCCGCTCTCCGCTCCGCGAGATGTGGTGGAGTCAGGCAACTACTTGAATGTTGCGGCCCATTTTTTGGAACCCTCCCGCTACTTCATGACGGCGCGTGCCCTGGAACCGGGCCAAGTCATGCTCATGGAGAAGTCCCTTTTCGAACGGGTGTTGCGTGAGTCGCCGGAGACGCAGCGCGATCTGATGGCACAGATGGCCCTTGAGCTTAAGGAACGCGCGGTCCGTTTGCAGCAGGAGCCGTGGTGCGCCTCTTGTCGGGTGATTCACTATTTTCTGGAGCGGGTACCAGAAGATCGTCGTCAGGATGCCTATACGGTCCATCTCGATTCCAAACGACGTGAAATCGCCGTGCGCCTGGACATTCGCGAGGAGACCCTGTCGCGCATTCTGACCCAGTTGGAAAAGGATGGGCTGCTGTTCTCCCTGGAGCGCACCGCCATTTCGGTGCCCAAGGCCGAACAGTTGCATGATCGCCTGTTGGCCTGTCCTCGTTGCCGCAACAAACGGGCTTGATGGGGGGGTTGACGCGCTGAGCGGAGCGCGCGCGGCGGGTTAGGCCGCATAAGACCATGTTCGTGGACTGCGGAGGCTTTTCGGCCATGTTCGCGGGAGCGGTTTGCCACAGGCGCAAACCGCTCCCGCATCCAAGGATGGTGCGAATTTCTTTTCACAAAAATCGTGAAAAAAAATTCCTTGAAAGACGCGCCTGAAAAACAAAGTCAAAAAATCAAAGTCAAAAATCGAAACCTCTGAGGCTCTGCCTCCGAACCTCCACCGGGAACCTTCGACCTCCGGTTTCCCACAACAGTGGACATCCGAACATTCACCATCATCCTGCTCACCCATACATCTTGAGCGGCAACACCACCTGAACGCAAAACCCACCCAACCCCACTGAACGACCCAACTCAATCCGTCCGCCATAGTCCAACACGATCTCCCGCACCACGGCCAAACCGATCCCCTGACCCGCAACCCCCTCGGCATCCTCGGCGCGACCACCCCGTCGCAAGATCCACTCGAACTGTTCCGGCGCACACCCCGGACCATCATCCTCGATTATCAACAACCATCCATCCGCAACCGACACACGCAACCATACCCGCCCCCTCGCCCATTTGCAGGCGTTGTCCAACAGATTGCCGACCAATTCCAACAGATCCTCACGATCCATCGACACGAACAGGATTTCAGGCATGAAGCTCTCGATACTCAGGCGCCGTCCCATATGAGCACGCCGCATCACCTCCACCAACACCCGCAACTCCCCGATAATCTCCAGTCGCCCGACCGGACTCTGGACACCGGCCAGACGCACCTTTTTCAACTCTCGGGAGGTCAGGTTGCCAATCAACTCAATCTGACGCATGATTCTGCTCCGCAACGCCGCATGATGCTGCAACTCCTCCCCTTCGATCAAACGCATCAAGACCGTCAGTGGAGTCTTGATGGCATGCGCCATGTTGCCTGCTGCCTGACGTGACCGCTCCAGACGGGCATGCAACAACGCCAACAGGCGATTGATGGCAATCACGAAGGGTTGAATCTCTACAAACACCCCATGCGCGGACAACACCGGGGTCGAACCATGCTCCAGATCACGCAATTCCATCCCAGCCGCATTCAATGGGGCCAACGCCCGCCGCAACGCCCGCCGTTGCAAAAACAACAATGCCGCAATGGCTGCAAGCGAGATGGCTCCATGACCAAGCTGCAACACCCACACCCCACGCTCGACGGAACTCATCTCCTCGGCCACCACCATCAACACCGAATGGCCCTGCTTGTAATAATAGCGGGAGATGCTCCACAAGGAGTGTGCCCAGGGTCGCGATTCACTTGCAACGCTTCCCTCTCCGGGAGGAGCGACGTTCAGATCGGCGTCCCACAACGACCGGGAACGGACTGTCCTGTCGCGTACCTGAATTTGAAAATAGTGTCCGGACCAAGGCTGGGTGTATATCGGATCAATCCGCTCCGGATTGAGCTCCACCCTCTCTTCACGGGTCAAATCCAAATTGGCGAGCAGGTTCTCTGCATCATGTTCGAGACGCGACACC
>JADFZD010000182.1 GCA_015232705.1 Magnetococcales bacterium
ACAAGGCACAGTTGGAAAAACTGGCCGGCGCGATCCACAAGCGCTATCCGGAACTGGGCGTTGAACTGTTGCTGATGGCCTTGGACGGCCAAGTGGAGACGATGTAGGGCAGGAGTTATTGCGGTTGATCGGTCGCGACGCCGTTCATGGCAGGCGGGCGTCGCGACCGCTTGCTTGATCTTGTCTGAAAATCAACGCTCAGGCCAATCCCGAGGCTTTGGCAAAGCGTTGCGCGCCCTGGGTGAGCGCCTTGGCCAGGGACTCCTGATGGTTCTCCTGACGCAGCAGATACTCCTCCTCACGATTGCTCAAGAAGGCCATTTCAACGAGCACCGACGGGATATCCGGTGCCTTGAGCACCGCGAAACCGGCCTGTTTGATGCTCTTGAAGTGCAGGGAGAGCGGCGGTGTGTTGGAGATCGAGGCCAGAAGATTGTTGCCGAGCAGCAGGGAGCGGTTGAGGGAGTCCCGTTGCGAAAGATCCATCAGGATGCCTTTGACCTCGCGGTCCGCCACGTCATCCAGATCGACACCGCCCACCAGATCGACATTGTTTTCGCGTTTTTCCAACAGGCGAATCGCCTTGTCGGGAGAGGGTTTGCCACGTTCGGAGAGGCAGTAGACCGACGCGCCGCGCGCGGAACTCACATGAAAGGCATCGGCGTGCAGACTGATCAACAAATCTGCCTGGAACTTGCGTGCCAGCGAAACCCGTTGATTCAGCGGCACGAAGTAATCCCCGTCCCGGGTCAGACGGGCGGTAAAGCCGGGAATGGCATTGATCTCCCTGTGGACGCGACGCGCCACGGCCAGGGTGATATCCTTTTCGCGCGCGCCACTCAATCCGACCGCACCCGGATCCACGCCGCCATGACCTGGGTCGATGGCGATCACCACGCCCCGTTTGGAGGTTCGGCTGAACGACTCCACCGCAGCTTGTGCCACGGAGGAGGGCAGACAAAGCCCACCGAGTGTCAAGGCCATGCTTTTCAACATCGCGCGCCGATCAAACATCGCTCCAGCTCTCCCTTGGAATCGCAAAAAATTGACAGTGGGTCCGCGAAGATTGATTCTTTGAATTATCAAACGCTTGAATATCCAACCCCCCATCAGTCCGGCAAACTGGCCTTCCTTCAAGCAAGTCCCATACCGGTAATCGGCTACTTTCCATGACACTTGAGAAAAATTCCTCGTCAGGGCTACGCCAACGGCTGAAGATGTGTTATGCTGGATTATCGAAATATCAACCAGAGCCTGATTCCACAGGCGCATCAGGGAGGAACCCTATGTCCACGGAGGATCCGGACGAAATCGCCAAATTCGAACGCATGGCCCACGAGTGGTGGGATCCGGATGGCAAATTCAAACCTTTGCACCGTATCAATCCGCTGCGCACCGGCTACATTCATCGTCTTGTGAAACCCGATGGCGGCACGCTGGAGGGGGTGGAACTGCTGGACATCGGCTGCGGGGGTGGCATTCTTTCGGAAGCGATGGATGGTCTTGGCGCGCGGGTGACGGCCATCGATCGTTCCGAGACCATCATCAACGTTGCGCGAGCCCGTCAGAAGGAGAGCGGTTCGCAGGTGAGTTACCGGGTACGTTCGGTCGAAGAGTTGGCCGAAGAGCGACCGGCATCGTTTGACGTGGTGCTGGCCATGGAGGTTTTGGAGCATGTTCCGGACGTACCTGCTTTTCTGCAGGGGTGTGCGGCGCTCCTCAAGCCGAACGGACTATTCTTCTTTGCTACGCTCAACAAGACCATGCAGGCATGGCTGATGGCGATTGTTGGTGCGGAGTATGTGTTGCGATGGTTGCCGCGCGGCACGCACTCCTTTGACAAGTTCATTCGTCCTTCGGATCTGGGCCGCTGGTTGCGTCATGCCGGGGTTGGCATGCGCGATGTCACCGGCATGCATTACATTCCGTGGCGTGACGCCTGGGAGTTGGCGGTGGGCAAAGCGGATGTCAACTATTTGGGGTACGGGATTCGTTTGGCGGATCGTGTGGAGTCGGACTCAGCGTGATGCGTCGTTTGAGTTTGCCTTGCGGTGAGAAGAACAGGAGTTGATGACCCGTCCGGTTAGGCAGTTCCACGAGCACGGCCACGCCACTGGAATCCAGGCCGTTCATCTGGAGCAACCTTGCACCGCCGGGGAGTGGGATGTTCTCTTCTTGTATGACGGAAACGGTTGTTTCGACTGGCGTTGTCGGAGTGGTTCCGGTCGTTCCCCGTTCGACCAGTTTGACGATCAGCGCCCCGAGTCCGGCCAGCAGCAGCACGGCTCCAAAGATCACGAAGAATTTGACGACCCGCATGATGATCTCCCATGTGATTGCGTAAGTGAATTTCGGTAACGGATGGAGGCCAATGGCACCTGGAAGGATTCGGGGAAAAGCCCTGAGGTTTTGATTTTTTTGTTTATTTTTTTGCACACTTTTCACAGCAAACGATTTTCACAAATCCGTGGAAATCGCATTTTTGAAGAGCGCGCCAAGTCAAAGACCAAAGTCAGCGTCAAAGTCGCACAATCAAAAAAAACTCGGAGACTCCGTCTCCGAACCTCTGCCGGGGACCTTTGCTCCCCGGACTCCCGCAACACTTGAAGACCTGAACCGTCTCCATCACGCCATCGGATCCCGCGCTCCACATGTCTGACACTCCCCCCCCTACCCCCCCACGTATCCTGACCATCCCCGCCGAAACCACAGGGTTGCGCCTGGACAAGGCCCTCGCCACACTGGACCCAACCCTAAGCCGGGCAACCGTCCAAAGATTGCTCAAGAACGGCCACATCCGCCGCATGGACCATACCATCCCCAACGCCGATGACAAGGTAACTACCCACGAAATCTACCTCCTCGAAATCCCGGCACCAAAACCCATCGAAGCGCGTCCCGAAGCCATCCCTCTCGATGTGCACTTCGAAGATGATGACATCATCGTCATCAACAAGCCAGTCGGTTTGGCCGTGCATGCCGGTGCCGGTCGTCAAGACGGCGTGCTGGTCAATGCCCTCCTGCACCACTGCGGCGGTCCGGATCAACCAGGGGGACTCTCGGGAATCGGCGGGGCCATCCGCCCCGGCATCGTCCATCGCCTGGATATGGAAACCAGCGGTCTACTGGTCGCCGCCAAAAACGATCAGGCCCACCTGCACCTGGCCGAACAGTTCGCAACCCATACGGCATTCCGACGCTACCTGGCCGTGGCTCGCGGCACGTTGGCCAAATCCCATGGCACCATCGACGCACCCATCGGACGACACCCGCGCGACCGCAAAAAAATGGCCGTGGAACCACGCCTGGGACGCCCGGCCATCACCCACTGGCAACGACTGGAGATCCTCTCCGGCTTCTCTCTG
>JADFZD010000183.1 GCA_015232705.1 Magnetococcales bacterium
TGTCATGTCCTCCAAACATCTGCGCGGCGATCTGAACTATGCCTGGCCCAACGCCGAAATCGCGGTCATGGGTCCCAAGGGGGCCGCGGAGATCATCTTCCGCAACGAAATCCGTTCCGCCGAAGATCCCGAAGCCAAGCTCAAGGAGGTCAGCGCCGCCTATGCCGCCAATTTTGCCAATCCGTTCATCGCGGCACGCAAGGGGTTCATCGATGATGTCATCATGCCGCGCGACACCCGCTTTCGCGTGATTCGGGGATTGCGGACCCTGGCGGGTAAGCAGTTGGCCAATCCCTGGAAAAAACACGATAATTTACCATTGTAAGGGGTGTGGGCATGCGCACGATACTGATTGCCAATCGTGGTGAGATCGCCTGCCGGATCATCCGCACGGCGCGTCGTATGGGGATTGCCACCGTGGCCATCCATTCGGATGCGGATCGCGACGCCTTGCATGTGCGCAAGGCCGATCACGCCTATCGGGTGGGACCGGCGGCCAGTTCCGAATCCTATCTGTCGGTGGAGAACATCCTGGAGGCGATTGAGAAGAGCGGCGCGGATGCGGTGCATCCGGGCTATGGCTTTTTGTCGGAGAACGCCGAATTCTGCGAGACTCTGCAAGAGCGCGGCGTGGTCTTCATCGGTCCGGGGTCGGAGGCGATTCGCGCCATGGGGGACAAGATCGCCTCCAAGCGGCTGGCGCGCGCGGCAGGGGTGAATACCATTCCGGGTCATGACGAAGTGATCCAGTCCGCCGAGGAGGCGGTGGCAGTGGCGCGTGCCATCGGCTATCCGGTGATGATCAAGGCCTCGGCGGGGGGCGGCGGCAAGGGGATGCGTCTGGCGCGCAACGACCGAGAGGTGGCCGAGGGGTGGACCTCCGCCTCCAACGAGGGACGCAACTACTTCAAGGACGACCGGGTTTTCATCGAGAAGTTCATCGAGAAGCCCCGTCACATCGAAATGCAGATCTTGTGCGACGCCCACGGCAACGGCTTGTGGTTGAACGAACGCGAATGTTCGATTCAGCGTCGTAATCAGAAGGTGATCGAAGAGGCACCCTCGCCGTTCGTGACCCCGGAGATGCGCCGCGCCATGGGCGAGCAGGCGTTGGCCCTGGCCAAGGCGGTGGGATATGTGTCGGCAGGCACGGTGGAATTCGTGGTGGGCGCGGATCGGCAGTTCTATTTTCTGGAGATGAACACCCGTCTGCAGGTGGAGCACCCGGTCACCGAGATGATTACCGGGCTGGATCTGGTGGAGCAGATGATCCGCATCGCCCGAGGCCAACCTTTGGAGATGACCCAGGAGCAGGTTCCGTTGCGTGGTTGGGCGATGGAGTGTCGCATCTACGCCGAGAATCCCTATGCCGGTTTTCTGCCTTCGACCGGGCGACTGGTGCGGCATCAGCCGCCGCCGGAGAGCGAACGGGTGCGGGTGGATACCGGCGTCTATGCCGGCGGCCAGGTATCGATTCACTACGATCCAATGATTGCCAAGCTGATCACCTGGGGTGCCAACCGCGCCAAGGCGATTGCCATCATGCGCCGTGCGCTCGACAAGTACCTGATCGACGGGTTGGCGCACAACATCGATTTCGTCAATGCGGTGATGGGTCATCCCCGGTTTCTGGCTGGGGATGTGACGACCGCCTTCATTGCCGAGGAGTATCCGGGCGGTTTCGAGGGTGCGCCCCTCACCGAGGAGTTGAAGCGCTTTTTCGCCATGGTGGCGGTGAGCGTCGAGCATGCCCAGGAGGCGATGCTCATGCCTCCTCCTCCGATCGAGGAGTGGGTGGTGATGATGGCGGGTGACGCGATTCGACTGACCGTGGAGCACCGGCAGAACGACAACCGCGTCACGCTGGAGGATGGCAGTGTCTACGACATCTCCGGGAACTACCATCCGGGAAACCGTCTGGCCACCTTCGAGGTGGAGGGCATGAAACGGACGGTGCGCATCCGGCGCATCGAGATGGGGTATCAACTCTCCCATGGCGGAAGGCGCGTGCAGATAGCGGTGACGCCGTTGCGACTCTATGAGATGGCGCGTCGCATGCCGGAAAAACGTCAGACCGCCAGTGCCAAGAAGATGACCACGCCGATGCCCGGACTGGTGCGCGAGGTGATGAGCGTAGTCGGTCACAAGGTGGCCCAGGGGGATCCGTTATGCGTCCTGGAGGCCATGAAAATGGAAAACACCCTGCGGGCAGAAAAGGATGGGGTGGTGGCCGTGGTGCATGTCAAGGCCGGGGATACGGTCGAGGCGGATGCTGTGCTGTTTACTTTTGAGTAGGCGGGAGAGGATGGGGTGATAGGTCGATTGAATCATGTGGCCATGGCGGTTCCGGATCTGGCACGGGCGATGGACACCTATCGGGATGTGCTGGGCGCAAAGGTGGATGCGCCGTGCGACATGCCGGAGTTCGGAGTGACGGTGGTGTTCGTGCGTCTGCCCAACACCAATATCGAGCTGTTGCATCCGTTCGGGGACGCCTCCCCGCTGACCCGTTTTCTGCAACGCAACCCCTCGGGCGGGATGCATCATGTCTGCTACGAGGTGGAGGATATCGTGGATGCCGTCGGACGACTGCGTGAGCAGGGTTTGGAGGTATTGGACCCGGAGCCCAAAATCGGGGCGCATGGTCAACCTGTGGTTTTTCTTCATCCAAAGGGAATGGGTGGAGTTCTGGTCGAGCTGGAGCAAGCCAGCCGTCATTCGTAACACATACACTAGAGCGAGAGGGGTTTGAAATGAGCGAGATTGTCATCGTATCGGCGGCGCGCACGGCGGTTGGAACTTTTGGTGGCGGCCTGAGTTCCGTTCCGGCGCACAAGCTGGGCGAAATTGCCATCGTTGAGGCTTTGAAACGGGCGGGTGTGGCTCCCACCGAGGTTTCAGAGGTGGTGATGGGGCAGATTTTGGCAGCGGGCGCTGGGCAGAACCCGGCCCGTCAGGCTGCGGTGAATGCCGGCATTCCGGTGGAGCGCACCGCCTATGGTTTGAATCAGCTATGCGGCTCGGGTTTACGCGCTGTGGTGAACAGCTATCAATCGATCTCCATGGGGGATGCCGAGATCGTTGTGGCTGGCGGTCAGGAGAACATGAGTCTGGCCCCGCATCTGCTGCATCTGCGCAACGGCACCAAGATGGGCAGTGCCGAAATGCAAGACAGCATGATTCGCGACGCTCTCACCGATGCTTTCCACAACTATCACATGGGCAATACTGCCGAGAACGTGGCCAAGAAGTGGGGGCTGACCCGTGCCGAGCAGGATGCCTTCGCCGCTGCTTCTCAGCAGAAGGCCGAGGCCGCCCAGAAGGCTGGTCTGTTCCGTGAGGAGATCGTGCCGGTGGTGATTCC
>JADFZD010000184.1 GCA_015232705.1 Magnetococcales bacterium
TCAGAAAGACCGTCTCATCCAGCGGCATCACGGCTGCAAACTGCGGCTGATTCTCCCAGCGGGTCAACACCAGCTTGAAGGAGTTGTCGAGCTTCTTCCACGAAAGTTCGATCTGCTCGCGGGTCACATCCATGATGCGGTCGATCACCTTCATCTCGAAGGGCGAGAAGTTCCGGAACGGACGTTCCGAATCCCCGGATCCCCCAAAAAATCCTTCGAGAATGTGATACATCACCTCGCCGTCGATGGCCAACAGGCTCATCGACTGCGATGGCTCCACCCGGAGGATGTTGATAAAGATCGGCGGATCCAGACCGTGCAGAAAACGACCGAAAATCTGGTTGGTCGTGGATTTTGGCTGCACATGCACCTCGCGTCCCACCTTCTGGGTCAACTTGAAGGAGAGTTGCGATGCCAGATGCTCATTGATCAGGTCCAGTCCGGGCAGGGCACCCACCCGGATGGCCGTCTTCTGCCCGAAGAAAAAGGAGGTGACTTTCTTCTCCTCCTTCTCTTCCTTGACATCCTCGGCTTCTTCGAAATTGAGAGATCCGTCGTCCAGACCCGCCATCAAGGCGTCGATCTCTTCTGAGGAAAGGATCTGAGTCATCGTGTTTCCAATCCGAAGCAAAAGGCCCGGCGGTTATTGAATGACGAATTCCGTGAAGTAGACCCGGGTAATGGATCCGTTCACCAAAAGCGCGTTGATGCGGGCCAAAAGCTCCTCACGCAGACGGAACTTTCCTTCGAGGGCCTGGAGTTCGCGCGACGACTTGGAGGTGAGAAGCGCCAGGATCACATCCTGCATCTGCGGCTTGCGCCGCTCCAGCTCCATCTCCAGCGGCGATTTGGCAGCCTCTTTACTGGCCTCGCCACCACCACCACCACCGTGACCACCACCGCCACCGGCATCCTTCTTGTCGCCCTTGTCGCTCTTCTTGCCGCCGTCATCCATCTCCAACTGGATGGTGGTCTTGAGATAGCGATTGCCCTTGGGCTCGTTCAGGTTGACCACGAACGGGTCAAGCTTGAACATGGCGCCTACCATCTCTTCGGGCTTCTTCGATTTCTGCTCGGGTGTCGGCTCCAGCTTTTCGGTCTCCGCGACCTGCTTGCTACCCATGGACGAACCGATGAAATATCCGCCGCCGCCACCCAACATCAAGGCAACCACCGGGAGAATGATTTTCAGAATCCCCCCCTTGCCTCCCCCCGATTCCTGCTCCGCTTCGTCCGCCATGAGACCCTTCCTTTGTTTTCATACCGAGTGTGTTGGGATCGGTTTCAAGTTAACAAACTTTTGACGCCATGCACAAAGCCTTGTGACCCGGATGACGCTTCAATCTACCTCATCACCGCTTCAGGGAGATCAACTCTTCAAGCATGCTGTCCGAAACCGACACGATGCGCGAGTTGGCCTGGAAGCCGCGTTGCGTGGTAATCATGCGAATGAATTCGTTGGAAATATCCACATTGGACTGTTCCAGCGAGTTGGAGGCGATGCTGCCCAACCGGCTGCTCTGCGGTATCCCGATCATCGGCTGACCGGACTGAACGGTCGGCTTGTAGAGATTGGCGCCGACCTGCTCCAGGGCGTTCTCGTTGGAAAAGTCCACCAGGGCGATCTGATACATCTTGCGGGTCTGACCGTTGGTGTAGAGACCAGAAACGATACCATCGCGATCCACGGCCAGGGTATCGAGATTGCCCGGCGAATAGCCGTCGGCGGTCCAGTTGCCAGTGGATGACTCGCTCGCGACCTGGGTGCTTCCCGACAGGTCAAAGGCAAGATTCAGAGGCGTGGTGGCACCATTGCTGAGCGTAAACTCCAGACTCACCGGGCTCCCGGAGAGATAGTGACCCGTGGAATCGAACTTCAGGGTGTTGGCTGTCGTGGGTGTGCCAAGCAAGTCGCCGGTTGACATATCCTGCTCCTGGGCGGTCCAGGACCACTCGTTGGCATTGGCGGTCCGATCAAACGCCATGCGCAGGCTGTGTGGATTGCCCTTGGAATCGTAAACGCGCACCGAGGTGTGGAACGGCAGAGAAGCTGTAGAGCGATCATCCAGGTTGACCGGCAGAGTCACGTTGCTGGTGGCCTGGCAGAGATTCTCATCTGCGGTCGGAAGCAGGATATCCTGCACCCCGGCTTCACCGGAGACCAGATGATTGCCATTGGCATCCAGTTTCCACCCCTGCAGGCGCAACCCCCCACCCGAGGTGATCAGGTAGCCATCCTTGTTCTTCTCGAAAGCGCCGGCACGGGTGTAGAAGGTATCCATCGGCAGGGCCAGGGTGTTCAACTTGCTCGACAGGGCGTTATCGCGCACCTTGAAAAAGCCTCGTCCATCGATGCTCATATCCGTGACATTGGCGGTCGAGACCGTGCTGCCTGCCTTCATGTTCTGCTGAATGTCGGCCAACCCCACACCGGTCCCCACCTGGTTCATGCTGCCGACCCCGTTGGTGCCTACGGTCTGGATCAACACATCCTGAAACGAGGAGGTGCTGCCCTTGAAGGCCGTGGTGTTGGCGTTGGCCAGGTTGTTGCCGATCACGGTCATGGCCTCGCCGAAGTTGATCAAGGCGCTCGAACCGGAATACATCGCTTGCAAGATGGACATGAATGGCTCTCCGTGAAAATTCGACCCAAGGTCTCACTGTATAGTATGGAATGGGGGGAGTCCCCCTCACCTCCCAGATCTTGCAACGCACTGAGGACGTTCCAAGGTCATGGGGGTGATGGATGTTCGCGATCAGCCCTGTTCGACCTGGCGCACGTCGGCGATGTTGATTTTGCGCCCGTTCATCTCCAGGACCACACCGGTGGCATCGTTGATCACCGCCTTCACCACCCCGGCCTCCAAGGTCGGAACCGCCTTGACGTTTCCGGATGCATCGGTCATGGTGACAGCGAACCGATAGTTGCCATCCGGCAGATCCGAACCCTGGAGACTCACCTTCTGCGTGCCACTGGTGAAGGTCTGCTCCATGGACTCGACCACCCGATTGTTGGCGTCGTAAATGTTGATGGTCGCCGTGCCGGCACTCGGCATATCAAAGCGCACCGAGCCGGACCCACCGCTCAGAATGGTCTGGTCGCCATCGACCACCGCCGTCTTGCCGATGTAGGTGACTGCCTGGTTCAATTGATTGACGCCCTGAGCCGCGATCAGTTTTTCCAGAAGATCATTGCTCTTCTGCTGCTCGCCCAGACCGGTGAACTGCGCCATCTGGCTGGTAAATTCAGTGTTTTTCACTGGCTCCAAGGGATCTTGATACTGTAGTTGCGCTGTCAATAATTTCAAAAAATCGGTCCGTAACTCCTCCGCGCTCTGAGTCGTC
>JADFZD010000185.1 GCA_015232705.1 Magnetococcales bacterium
TGGATCAAGAGGTTGCCGCAGGTGATTGTCCGCAACTGCCGGATCCGGGCTCATAGTGCCATCGAATGAATCGCCTGGCTGTTCCCTCGCCATGGGGTGAGGGGGGCAACCTTCGGCAGGTCAGGGGATTTTGACGAGTCGGAATCCCAAATCGCCGAAGCTGGTGCGCGGATCTCCGTCATTGCGCTGGGTGGGATGGGTGAACTCGGGACTGCTTTTGATGCTGCCACCCCGGAAGATGCGCGTCGGACCCATCTCTGGGCCTTTGGGATTGCTTTTGGGCGCCATCGAGTAATAGCCCTCGTCAAAGCGATCCGTCACCCACTCCCAGACATTGCCACTCATATCGTACAGGTGAAAGGCGTTGGGCGCCAATTTGCCAACCGGATGGATATCATCGCGGGAGTTGCCCTTGTGCCAGGCAATGAGGTCCGGATCGTCGCTGCCGCAATAGCGTTGGTAGGTTCCGCCGCGACAGGCATACTCCCATTCCGCCTCGGTGGGGAGACGGTAGCGGGTGGAACTGAGATCATTGAGTTTGCGGATGAAGATCTGGATTTGTTCCCAGGAGACCCCGTTGACTGGACAATCCGCGCCACACCCCTTGATCAGGGAGGGGTTTTCTCCCATCACCGACTCCCATTGTGCCTGGGTGACCTCGTATTGGCTCAGGTAGAACCAATCCACGCAGGTTTCGTGACGCGGGGATTCACGGGCATTCTCATCGGAACCCATCTGAAAGCATCCCTGGGGAACGATGACGAATTTCATGTTCAGATAGAACTCATGGCTCATGAAGTGCCAGGCCATGACGCCACCCCAGGCCAGGACGGCCACGGCCAGCAGCCAAAGGAGCGGCTTGCGAATTTTGGGTTGGCCGGTCGGCTTGCCGGTCGGGAGTTTGGGATGAGGTTGACCGCAGCGGATACAGAAGGCATCCGCCGGGCCATCGGTTTCATCGTCCGGGTGGGGGAGGTGGGGCAGAGCCAGTCCGCAGCGTGCGCAGAAGCAGGCGTCGTCAATATTGCGCAGACGGCATTTGGGGCAATCCATAACCCATCCTCGTGATTCGCGGGTGAGAGGCATGAAGCATCAGGACCATTGTATACAATGGTTTATTTGTTGTCATGCGGAATCTCCCCCTCCTTTTCCGGTTTGTGCGGGGTGGAGGGGGATGCCGGTGTTTTTGGGGAAGCCGCGCGCCAGAGCCCACTGGTGGAATAGCAGCCCCAGGCCCAGCGGATCCAGCCGAGCAGTGCGGCAGCCAGCCAGAGTGACCAGAGGAGCATCAGCACCCGGTAGGCCATGATCGGCAGAGAGTAGACCACGGCTTCGGGGAGTTGCGGTTCGGAGCGATCGGCAAACCAGCGCAACAGACCGGCATGGGAGAGGTTGCCTTGGATCTGCATTTCCGGGTAGCCGAGCAGGCCGTGACGGAAGATCTCTCCGAGGGCGATGCCTGCGGCCAGGGTCCAGGCCATGAGGAAGAGTTGGCGCAGATTGAACAGCAGACGGGTCTGGAGTTGGGGGTGTTGGGCACGCCAGCCGAACAGCAGGAACCAGGCCGACAGGATCATGGCGGGGACGGCCCCGACGGTGCTCAATCCCAGCCCGAGCAGGAACCAGTGACGGCTCTTGAGTGGCAGCCAGGGGATGCGACCCAGGGCGATGGCGAGCAGCAGTGCGATCCCCAGAGTGCCCCAATAGAGGACAGCCGGTCCCATGGTTGGTCCGCGCGTCAGGAGGATCCAGCGATCTGCCGGCATGTCGAGTCGCAGGGTGGTATTGACTCCGGAGATCTCCAGATCCACCCTGGGAGTGGCCGTGCGAAAGGCGATTCCGTCAGGCTGGCGCCAGTCGAGACGGATTGCCTGTCGTCCCGGCGTGATCGGCACGGTCACCTGGTTCTCCTCCTGACGCAGAGGCACTTCGCGTCCGGAGATGCGGGAAGCGCGCAGTCGCGCCCCCTCCGGCAGACGGATGTGCTGCTCTCCTCCTTGACCGGCGTGCAGGGTCAGGGTCAGGGTGACATCCGTGGAGCGCTCCCCCGGCGTGACGGCCATCTCTGACCGCTCCAGGGTGATGGTGGGACCATCCACCCCGGCAAGGCGCGTGATGCGCAGGTGCGCCTCATCGCCAGGCCAGGGGCGCCATTCGGGTTGATACTGTCCGGCATCGTCGCTGATGCGGATGGGTGCGATCCCTTCGAGCGCCACATGCCAGAGCGGCGAGGCGCGCAATTGCCAGATCTCGTGACCGAAACTCGCTTTGGATGCCACCAGATGCAGCATTTCACGGATCTCCAGGGTCGAACGCCACTGGATCATCGGTTCGTCGTTCTCCAGATTCACCTTGATGCGACCATCCACCATACGCACCTGCTCGGAGGTCGGGGACTCTCCTTCAATCAGGGGAAGCTCCACCGCGATGGGACCCTCTGCCGGGGCCACGCGGCGAACCTGGGTCTCCATCTCCCAGACCGGCCCCAAAGACAGGATGCGGGTCACCTCCAGGGTGGTTGGCAATCTGGGACGCTCCAGTGTCGGCTCGCTGGCGATTTCCCGTTCGCTATCCGTCTCGGCAGGGGGCTGTTGCACCCGGCGTCGCAGTTGCAACATCCCATCCTCGTTGCCTGTTGGCTGGATCCGCTCGATCTCCCAGGCAGCGCTTTCGGTTTCGACGTAACGCGGAGGCATCGGCAGATCGAGACGCAGCAATGCCTGGGTCGGCAGATCCCCACGCAGCGTCAACTGATGAATCCCCTCGGGAATGACGATCCATAACAGCCTGGCCGGATTGGCGCCATGCGCCTGACGGAGGATGTCGCTCACCGGTTTGCCGTTTAACAGGATCTCTTCGGGCAGCCACTGTCCGGCCTGACCCGGCAGGGGAATGGCCACCTCACGCGCGGCATGCAGTTCAAGGCGCATCCGCAGTTGTTCTTCCGTGGCCTCGATGCGCAAGCGGCTGAGATCCGCGCAGGTGGGCAGGCAGGAAGGTGGTTCCAGCAACCGATCCCGGAGGCTCTCCAGGAGTTTTTCATCTGGAATTTCGGAGGCATGCGCCACCTCGGGCGTGGCCACGCACAGCAGCGCGGCGAGCAGGAAGGCGACGGCCATGCCTGTCCCTGGGTTGGTTGCGGCGCTCCCGGTGGCATGGTTCGAGGTCGGACCGCCGGTTGTCCCATCCCCCGTCGAGGCGCTCCCGGCGGCAGGCAAAGTGGGTGGATCGCGCTCCAGGGAGGGTGGTTGGGGCTTCCGGCGCGGCCAGGCGAGTTCCAGAACCCGCCAGGCCAGGATCAAGGCCAACAGAATGCGCGCGAC
>JADFZD010000186.1 GCA_015232705.1 Magnetococcales bacterium
CCGATGATGAAATCATCGTAGCCGTCGCCGTTGATGTCCCCTGCCCGGCCCACCGACTGTCCGGCTTGATCTCCAAACCCTCCTTCCAACCGCACCCCATCCCCGCTGCTCCACAACTGGTCAAGGTCAAAGGCGCCATTGGCTGCGCCAAAAGCCGACGCCGCGCGACCAAAAAAGAGATAACTCACGCCGGATAGCGCGTTCGAACTATTTTTCGCGCCCGTGGCGCTGATGAGCATATCGTCATAACCATCCCCGTTAACATCCCCAACGCCAGCCACGGCAGAGCCGGTAAAATCCGACGCGGCAACACCCGAGAGCTTGAAACCATCGGTGCCATCCAGCGCCGTTTGCAATAAATCCAGGGTAAAGGCCTGGTTGGCCGTACTCCCGAAGACCACATAGGCCGCGCCCGGTCCTGGCGTCCCCGTCCCATTGCCATTCGGGGTGGCAGGATTGGACGATGCCCCGATGATCACATCCGCCAAGCCGTCGCCGTTGACATCGCCGGCCATGCTCACCGCCTTGCCGCTGTAGTCATAAGCCCTCTCGCCCAGGACCTTGAAGCCCATGCTCCAGGTAGGTAAGGCGCCGGTATAGTTGCCACCGTAGAGCACATAGGAGGCCTCATTGGAACCCCCAACCATGATGGGCGCACTCCCCGGCGCGCCGAGGATCACGTCATCGTAGCCATCCTGATTGAGATCACCCGCGCCAGAAACCGAATACCCGAGCTCCTGGGTGCTGCCCAGGCCCTCCACCCGGAAACCATCATGCGCGCCAAGATTGGCCAGATCGATCGAGGAGGCAAAACCGCTCCCCTTGCCATACAGGATGTAGGCCGATCCGGGATTGTGATACCCCGCCACTATGGCCGGAGACGCCCCCGCTGCGCCAATGAGGATGTCGTCAAAACCATCGCCGTTGAAGTCCCCTGCCGAGGCGACCGATCTGCCCAGGTAATCCCCCACCCCCAAACCGGAAATCCGAAAGCCGGTCGTGCCGTTCAATGCCGGAAGAACCACCCCACCAGCAGAACTGTCCGTGTTGCCGAAGATCACGAATGCGGCACCGGAGAGATTGATGCCATTGGAAACGGCCTTGAAGGCGCCCACCAGCATGTCGTCCAGGCCGTCGCCATTCACATCCCCGGCGGATGAGACGCTCCAGCCCACATAATCCCCCTGCGCCGTGCCCATCATTCTGAAACCATTGCCGCCACTCAGGTCGGCCAGATCGATCTGGCTGCCAAAACCACCCGCCTTGCCGTAAACCAGATAGGCCGCGCCATAGCGGTCGTCGGGGTTGTTACCCGGAACGCTATCCGCGTAATCGGCGCCGATCAGCAGATCGGCATAACCATCGCCATTGATATCCCCTGCGGAAGCAACCGAAACCCCGGCATAATCGTACTTCTCGACCCCCAGAATCCGGAAAGCGCCTGTGCCGCTGGCCCCGATCAACGTCTGAACACTCTCTTCAGCATTCCATGCGCCACTCTTTCCATAAATCACATAGGCCGCTCCGGAACTTGTCAAATCGTTATTCTGACCATCGGGTCGGTCATACCGTATCGCCCCCACGATCATGTCGTCGAAGCCGTCACCGTTGATGTCCCCAGCCCCCCGAACCGACCTCCCCAACTGGTCGCCGTTGTACGCGCCAAAGAGCTGAAACCCGTTCGCCCCATTCAGAGTGGCAAGATTCATCGCCGATCCGGGTAGGCTCGTGGAACCGAACACCACATAACAGGATCCCGGACCCGCATAGTTCGTGTCCGCGTTGTAGGTGCCGATGATCAGGTCATCCAGGCCGTCACCGTTGATATCGCCCAGGCTGCCGACCGCATACCCGGCGCGCTGTTGGGCATCCTCGCCCACAAAGAGATACCCGGCGCCACTCGAAAGACCAAACGCCAACGACACGCTGTCGGCGTGCGCCGCCGTGCCGGTGCCATACACCACATAGGCGCCGCCATACTGTGCATCTGTCAGATGTGGCACTCCGATGACGAGATCCTCGATGCCATCCCCATTGAAATCCCCGGCGGCAGAGACCGCATAACCGGCAAGTGGCGACCCGTCGCTGTCCCATGCGAGCCGGTAACCGTTCTCTCCGTTGAGCGCCGTGACATGATCCGGCATGAAAGTCACGGTCAATCCGAAACCGGTGACAATCTCAACGCGATTGGCTGTGTCGTGGTAGGAGGCGTAGTCAGCGCCCGGCGATACGGGCTGCTTGATCCAATCCCCTTTCAGGATCAGCTGATCCGCATCATCGGCGATGAACGTGATGCCGTACTTGCCATTCTCGCCTAACCCCGAGGTGATCGACAGAAGCGACTCGGGATTACCCACGATCAGGATATCCGCCTGATCATTGCGCATGTCGATCTTCTCGATTCCGCGAATGCGTCCCAGCATCCCCGACTCGGTCAGATCGAGTACCGCGCCAAGGTTGGGATAATTGGGATCGCGTTCGAACACAAGCGCGTCGTAGCCTCGTCCCCCATCGACTCTCAGGAAGGTGGTATCCGAGACATACAGATAATCGTCCGAGGCCCCACCGATGAGCACATCCACGCCGCCTTTACCGTACAGAGAATCCATCTCCGAGGTTCCGAGCAGGATATCTCCAGGATGGTTGGCATCGTGTCCGCTGGGCGACACACCTTGGATGACAGCGCCGGTGAGATTCCCGCCAAAAAACACATCCACGGCCCCAGGGGCCTGCGTGTTGTTCGTTGCCGGCGAACCGAACAGCAGGTCGTCGAAGCCGTCCCCATTCAGATCACTGCCGCCCGTCACCCGGAAACCGGTCCGATCATGCGCCGCGTCCCCATCGAAGGTCATACCGTCCGCACGGATGATGTGCCCCAGCGACACCACATCGCTCCAGGCGCTCTTGCCGTACAGCAGATAGACCCGTCCGGCATTGGTGCCACCATGATCGGCATGGATCGCGCCAATCACCAGATCGTCCAGGCCATCGCCGTTCACATCCCCGGCAGACGAAACCGAAAACCCGGCCAGATCGCCGCTGTTCTCGCCATCGATCCGGAAACCCCTTGGACCAACCAGTGTCTCCAGCGCGATCTGGGTCAATGAGGGCAAATTGGTGGCCCCGAACACCACATAGGCAACGCCGGAATCAAGGTTGTTGGCATTCAGCCCGTATTTTGCGCTGACAATCAGATCATCCAGTCCATCGCCATTCACATCCCCGGAGGAAGAGACCGAAATCCCTGTCACATCTCCTGCCGCAATGCCGGACAGCCGAAAACCGTTGGATCCGATGAGGGAATCGAGCGAAACAATGC
>JADFZD010000187.1 GCA_015232705.1 Magnetococcales bacterium
CGCGATTCCGGTGTGAAGTTGCGATAACTTATAGAATGGGGGATCCCCTTTTGCCGTGCGCCACCTGTCGTCCAGGGGAGCCCCTCTTGCCGTGATGCCTCCGGATCAGGCGTTGCACGGTCACGCTCACCTACGCCTGGTTGCGCGTGGCGAGCAGTGAAGCCAGACGGTTGATGTTGCTCAAGGAGATCAAATGGGCATAGATCCATCCCATCTCTCCGGAGCGGAACAGTTCCATGGCCTGGGACTCTTCCAGGGCGAGCAGTTTTTTCTCATCCACGGTCAGCAGACCCTGCAGGGCGAACTTCTGGCCTGTCGCGGTCTCCACCTGTGCGGTCATGGTCGTGAGCAGTCCCAGTTTCTTCAAGCGCTCGATGAACTGGCTGGTACGGCGGAAACCCTCTTGATACTCTTGCAGAAAACGGATCGTGTTGCCCATCAGTTGCGTGGGCTCGCCATCCTCGCCGAAGAGCGGATCACCCGTCTCGGTGTTGAAGCCGGGGAAGGCGGCATCCAGACAGACGGTCCACTGGTCGGGTTGAGCCGGATTCTCTGCGAGAATGAAGGGATAACGACGCACAAAAGCCGGAACATAGGTGCTGCTCCAGCGACCGTCGCGATCCACATAGAGGTTTTCGTCGGTACGCACCCCCAGCAGCGCGGCGGCCAATACGGCGCCATCCCCGACCTCCAGAAAAATGATCGGAAACTCCTTGGCTGCCAGATGGAACTCCTGACCCGAGAGGGGCACCGAATTGGTCTTGGCGGCAAAACCGGGTTCGGCCCGTTTGGCATCCAGTTTCAGGCCGCGATGGCGCTCTTTGTTGAGGGGTTCCGGGCGGTCGTAGAACATGACTTGAGGCATTGTTGCAAATCCTGTGAAGGGGTTGTGATGGGAGATGGAGGCGCATTGACCGTCAAGCGCCAAAGAATCCATCCGGAATTCGGATCGGGTGGTCCACCAAAGATCAGTGCAACACGCGACCTTGTTCCATGGTATTGACCGTGGGCGG
The DNA here is from genome assembly GCA_015232705.1 of Magnetococcales bacterium. Taxonomy (GTDB): domain Bacteria; phylum Pseudomonadota; class Magnetococcia; order Magnetococcales; family Magnetaquicoccaceae; genus Magnetaquiglobus. The sequence continues at coordinate 1,014 of JADFZD010000187.1, forward strand.
CAGACCGGCGGTCAGATTCAAGGACATTTGCCAATCCGCCGCGGACACCGCATCGGAGAGCAGTTTGCAAAAAGCGTGCAGGAGCGTCATATCCATGGTGACTTCGATGCCATGTCCTCGTTCCGGATGGAGTTGGATCTGACGCAGCGATTCGTGCCCCGGAATCGGTGTGATGCGCGCATGCACGGCCAGGATCGGGGTTTCGCCCAGTGGGAGGAGGGCGCCGCCTGGTGGTTCGGAGAACGGGGCCTGGAAATCGGCTTGCGACGTGGCATTTTCGTGCATGAAACCGAGCATGGCGGCGCGGATGGCCTGATCCGGATGGTGGGCTACCTCGCGTTGGGACTCCAACGACTGCCGCAGGGCCGGCCAGAGACGCTGCACGAAGCGGCGCGTCAGCCAAAAGCGGAACTCCCGGCAATCCGTGGTGCTCAGGCGCAGTAACAGACGATCTTCCGCCGGGGCATAGGCCGCCTGCAGTTGATGGATCTTCACCGCTTCTCCCATGACGGATGCTCTCCTTTAAAGATGGACGGGTGTTGGCATCCTGGTATCACCCGATGCCAAGGTTCGGGGCGTGATCACAAAGCAAGGCGGCACGGCGCCATGTCGGCTGGTCGCCGATGACCAGGATGACCCAATCGTCACGGATGAGGCTGTTTGGTGATTCCCGCCAGGGCATCACCAAATCCGAGAAGTTCGATGTCAATTCGAATTTCTCTCTACTCGTGTTGCGCAATTTGGCGGGCCAATTCATGGTCCGCATCGGCGGTTTGGCAATGGTCAAACCGCCTCTCATGCGGCCAGGGCGCCGGCACACGAGGAGCCGGCGCCAGCCGTACAACCCAGACAGTGCTCCCCGGTGGCGATGGGTCGCGTGGCCGGCGTGGCAGACAGAGCGCTCACGTCGGGATGGCTGGTGTTGACCGGCAGGTTCAGGGCCAGATTGAAATCACAGTCGAACAGTCGTCCGTCCCAGCGGACGCTGATCTGATGCCGGCACATGAGTCGATCCAGGGTGCGCGGATTGAAGGCGGCCTTCAAGAGGGCGAAATAGCCCTCCTCATTTCCCTGGCGGCGCAGATCGGCGCGAAAGCGACCGATGGGCATGTTGGTGATGGTCAAAAGTCGGGAAAAGGCAACTCCGTGCTCTGCATGCAGACGCTGGCGGTAGCTCTCCTCCAGTCGGGTCTGATCCGGGGGAAGGGAGGCGCCTCCGGGATTGTAGACCAGATCCAGAGGGAGTTCCGGCGAGAGTCCGTATCCCAGACCATTCAGTCGACGCAGCGCGGCAATCGATCGGACAAAGGTGCCCGGACCACGCTGACGATCGACGTTCTCTTCCAGATAGCAGGGCAGAGAGCCGGTCAACGCCACCCGCCGTTCGGCCAGGAAGGGGGCGATGGTCTCCATGCCGGGATCCTGATGAATGGTCAGGTTGCTGCGCACGGCAACGCGCAGGGAGAGTGCGCGCACGTTATCCACCAGTTCCCGGAATTGGGGATGAAGCTCCGGCGCGCCGCCGGTCAACTCCACGGTGCGGCAGTCGATCTTGGGCAGTTGTCGCAACAGGTTATCGATAATCTGTGGCGTCATGAATTCGTCGCGACGCGGCGAGGCGCCGATGTGACAATGATGGCACTCCAGGGTGCAACGGGGCCCCAGATTGATCTGAACCGTCTCCAGGTCCTGACCGTGGAGTTGTGTGGCACCGGTACAGCATGCCACTTGACGCAGAAAATCGTTCATCGGGGAACCGTGACAAGCTGAGGCGTGGCGTATACAACCCGTAGGTGATCGCGTGCTATCGGTATCGTGAAGCAAACACTCTACCACAATCTGCCCCCTGAGTCCACCCGGCTTGGTGATTCAGGCAAAAGACAGACAGGCGAGATCACTCGATGCGGGTGACATGTCCGTTCTGCCAGATGCCCCGATAGCCTCCTCCGGAAGAGAAACGAAACTCTCCCGCGCCATGCATTTTGCCATTGCGCCATTCGCCGATGTAGCGGGCCCCATCGTCATGCACGAAGGTTCCTGTGCCGTTCTGACAATTGCCCTCCACACAGCCGATCAGACGGGCCGGTTGTGGGGTTTCGCCCGGTCTGACGTGCGTGGCGTCCGGTTTGGATCCCGGGGTACGCGGCGGCGTGGCCTGGTAAGCGGGTGGGGCGGCAAGGCCCGGAGTCGGAGCCAGGGCAGGGGGCTGCGTGGCAACGCCAGATGCCGTCGCACCCAGGGGGGGAGGCTGCATGGTGACGCCCGGAGGCGTGGCGCCCGTCA
>JADFZD010000188.1 GCA_015232705.1 Magnetococcales bacterium
TTAGCCCGCCACACGCCGCCAGCACCTCCGCCTTGTCGCGCACGTCTGCCAGCCCAACAAGAAAAAAGGGGCGCACTCGCTCCCGGATACGCCCCTTCTTCTGCCGCATTCGCCCGCTTGAGTCACCCTTGCGAGGCGATCAGCGAGCCAATCCATTAAGCATCGCCATCAATTGGCGTGAATGGTGTCGTACTTGGCTTGCAGGGCTTCCTTGGACTCTTCGTGATCCGGATCCGGCTCAATGCACTCCACCGGGCAGACTTCGACGCACTGCGGCTCGTCAAAAGCACCCACACACTCAGTGCACAGATCCGGGTGAATGAAATAGATGTCCCGATCCACGTCCGAACCGTCGCTGATCGCCTCGTTGGGGCACTCGGGCAAGCAGACGTCGCAGTTCGTGCAATCCTCAGTGATAATCAATGCCATGGTTGCAACTCCTATGATTGGTTTCTGTACGCAAGACTACACCGGAAAACTCCCGGAAAGTAAAGCTTGTTAGCAGACTTTTTCCCGCATGGCAAGCAAAACCGCTCCGGCACCGCCACGGTCACGGATAGAGCGGCAACTGCTCCAGTCCCGCCGATTCCTCCACGCCCATCATCAGGTTCATGTTTTGCACCGCCTGACCGGACGCACCCTTCACCAGATTATCGATCACCGACATCACCACCAGCCATCCGGTTCGCTCATCAAGCGCCACCCCGATCGCACAGTAGTTCGAGCCCCGTACCTGGAGCGTCGTCGGATACTGTCCCACGGGCAGCACCTCCACGAATGGCTCATCCTGGTAGTGCGACGCCAGCAAATCACGCCATTCATGTTGCGTCAAGGGAAGACGAGGCCGAACGTAGCAGGTCGATAAAATTCCCCGGCTTTGCGGAATCAGATGGGGTGAAAAGCGCACCTGGATCGGTGTGCCCGCCAGGCGCCCCAGCTCCTGTTCGATCTCCGGGGTATGGCGATGGCCCACGGTCTTGTAGGCCCGGAAGCCTTCAGCCACTTCGGCGTAGAGGGAGTCTTGTTTGGCCGATCTACCAGCGCCGCTCACCCCGGATTTGCTATCCAGGATCACGCATTCGGTTTCGATGCTCTTCTCTTTCAAAAGGGGCGCCAGGGCCAGCAGAATCGAGGTGGGATAGCAGCCCGGATTGGCGATCAGGCGTGCCTTTTGAATCGCCGCGTGTCCGGTCACTTCCGGAAGTCCATAGACCGCCTCGCTCAGAAGGTTTGGGGCGCGGTGTGCTTCGCCGTACCAGGTACGGAAGGTATCTTCGTTATGCAGCCGGAAGTCTGCCGACAGGTCCACCACCCGCATGCCCCGTTGCAGCAATTCCGGAACGGCATCCATGGAGGTGAGGTGTGGCAGGGCGCAAAAGGCGACCTCGCACTCTGTGGAAGACTTATAATCGGTCAAGGGGCGACAGATCAGGTCGGGCAGAGGACCGAGGTGAGGGAAAACTTCGGAGATGGGTCGGCCAGCGTGGCGTTCCGAGGTGACGAAGGCGATACGAACCTTGGGGTGGCGCGCGAGCAGGCGGACCAGTTCGCCGCCCGTGTAACCGCTGGCCCCAAAGATGCCGACAGCGATGGTCATGCTGACTCTCCTGTGAAGGATGAGAAAAAAGGTGACACGGGGTTCCGGGGGCGATTATCTCCCTCGGCGGGGGCAAGGCAGAGCCCCGCGAATTTGCTTTTGTCCTTGCTTTCTTGTCTTTGGTCTTTGGTCTTTTGGCGCGCTTTACATGATAAACTGTCTTTTGTCTATTTTGCGAAAAAATGCGCAAGTGCGCGCTCGTATATGTGACCCCATGCGTTGCCACTTTTGGCCAACGCATGGGGGCGAATGGTTCTCGGCACACGAGCCGCCTACGGCGGCCAGTTTCAGGGCCATGTTCGCAGGACCGGTTTCAAAAATCGCAAATGTTCCCGCATCCAAGGCAGCGCGCAAGAGATTTTCACAAAAACTCGTAAAAATCGCATTTTTTGAGCGCGCCAAAATCAAAGCGGCACAATCAAAGTCACAAAACAAAGTCACAAAAGCAAAACCTCTGAGGCTTCGCTTCCGCACGTAAGCCGGGGACCATCGGGTTTTTTGTCTCCTGGAACAGTTCTACTTCACCAGGCCAGTGAGCGTCCCTCTATCTCAACGCCAACCACCCATAAAAAAAGGGAGGCGAATCGTCGCCTCCCCAAAAGATCTCCCCGATCCTTCGCGCCCAATATCAACGCTTCGAATATTGCGTGCTCTTACGGGCTTTATGACGACCGTACTTTTTGCGCTCGACACTACGTGAATCACGGGTCAAAAATCCACCCTTCTTCAAAGCCGCACGAAAAGCCGGATCATACTCAACCAAAGCCCGCGCAATGCCATGCTTGATCGCACCCGCCTGACCAGAAACACCTCCACCCGCTATGTTCACCGTCACATCAAAACGATCATCGGTTTGCGTGACTGCAAACGGCTGACGGGCCAGAATTCTCAAGCCATCCCGATCAAAATAGGTATCGATGCCAACTTTGTTGATCAGGATCTTGCCATCACCCGGCTGAATCCACACGCGGGCAATCGCCTCCTTGCGTCTTCCAGTGGCATACGTGGCGTTGGTCAAAGACATGTTCGATCCATCCTCACGTTGAACGTCAATCCGCCCATCAATCGAGGGCGAGAGGTTGCGGTTTCTGGCCTGCATGCGGATGCATATCACCCGCATAAATCTTTAACTTGCGACCCATTTGACGACCCAATGTGTTCTTGGGCAACATACCAATGATCGCATCCTGCAACACTCGCTCTGGATACTGACCCGTCAAAATCGTGGCTGCGTTCGTGTTTTTGAGTCCGCCAGGATATCCACTGTGACGATAATATTGCTTGTCTTCCAGTTTGCTACCGGTCAAACGCACCTTGTCGGCATTGATGATCACAACAAAATCACCAACGTCCATGTGCGGTGCGAAAGTCGGTTTATGTTTTCCACGCAAACGATGCGCCGCTAAACTGGCCACACGCCCCAGAACCTTGTCCGTGGCGTCGATGAGAATCCAGTCATTGACGATCTCTTTGGATGAGGGGGTGAAGGTTTTCATGGAACAGGCAAATTCCCTCAAAGGATTTTCAGACCCCGGTGGAACATCTTGTCATTGAATCATGAGATGCATCAACCGGGGACCGCAAAAAGAAAAAACTTCCTGGCAGTGACCTACTTTCCCGCGTCTTGAGACGAAGTATCATCGGCGCAAAGGAGCTTAACTGCCGAGTTCGGAATGGGATCGGGTGTTTCCTCCTCGC
>JADFZD010000189.1 GCA_015232705.1 Magnetococcales bacterium
CGATTCACGGTTGCAGTTGTGTTTTGATGTGTCATGCGGCGGCCTGAGCGATCGCCAGAATTTCCATGGCATGGTTTCGAAGAAGATCTTTCCATACGCATTGGGTGCTGGGGGAAGGCCGCGCCAGACACCATGCTATAGTACAAGAAGCGGGCCAGGGTGCAGCAAAATGTGATTTCGCTGCTGGTACCATGGGTTAGCAGGCTTTTGTGCCGCAATTGGAAAATTCATTCGGGGCCTACAGCGCCACCAAGGCGGCAGCCCACCAGTTGGCGCGCATCGCCTCGCTGGAGATGGCCGAGTATGGGGTGCGGGTCAACATGGTCGCGCCGGACGGGGTATTCGCGGACAGGACCCGACCTTCCGGGTTATGGGCTGAGGTGGGACCGGACCGCATGAAGGCGCGGGGATTGGATGCGGATGGGTTGCAGGAGTACTATCGCAACCGGAATCTGCTCAAGGCGCGCATTACGGCAGAGCATGTTGCGGAGGCGGTGTTGTATTTTGCCCTGAGGAAGACGCCCACCACGGGAGCGACCTTGCCGGTGGATGGTGGATTGCCGGATGCCACGCCGAGATAGATGGTGAAGGTAGAGACATAACGGTTACAGAAGTCCGGGGACCGAAGATCCCCGGCAGAGGTTTGGAGACAGCGTCTCCAAGGTTTTATCTTTGATTTTGCGTAACCATTCATATAAACGCGCGACATTAAACCGCAGCCATCACGGGATACGTCGTTTTCCAACAGGCCGCGTGCAAGATGTGGGAGTCGTTTCCAAAAAACTGAAAACGACTCCCACGAAGGCGGCGCGCAGCGCATTTTTCGCAAAAGACGCGAAAAATGCTTCTTTTGAAGAGCGCGCTAAAGTCAAAATCAAAATCCTGGGATACGAAGATGGCAAACTCTTTGGTTATTCATCAGTAATAACGACACATTCCAAGCTGGGTGCGGTTTAAAAATACATAAAAAACTAAAATTAAAAAAAACAACATTCAATCCCGACTCGTGACTCCCCCTCACCCCCCGGTTCCCACCTCCACCTCCAACAACGCCCCACGATAGGCCTGAAACCGCTCGTCCAACCATAGGGACATCTCCACCGCCCAGTCGATGTTCTCCGGCTTTTTGTCAATCTCCCCCAAGACCCGCTGACTCACATGCAGCGCCGCACTCATGAAACCATCCTCCTCGAAGGTATCGGTTATCACCTTGAAAAAGTTCAGATCATTGACAAAACGTTCACGCCGGTCACGAGAACTCCCAGGCAACTCTCCGAACAACCGCTCCAACGTCATGCCGAACGACTCGTTGTAGGCCGGATGAGAGAACAACACCGACTGTCTCCAGGCAAAAGCCAATAACGCCGGATGATAACGGGCCAGACGACCACGCTTGATCATCTGCAACGGCTTCAATCCGAACAGGGCAAAAAAGGCCTCGCCCGGACCCAACGCGATCTCCCTCAAAGGAATGGCCGTCAACTCCTCTATCGACCGACGCTTGCGCCGTGTCAGATTCCCGGTCCATTCCGCCTCCAAAGCCGCCGGAGAAAGGGTAGCCATACGCATCAACCTCCATACAATCCCTTGCAGATGAATACCGAGGCCACAACGCCCGCCAGATCGCCAATCAGGGCAGCCGCCAGGGTGTGACGCACCTGACGAATCCGGATCGCACCGTAATAGACTGCCAGGATGTAAAAGGTGGTCTCCGAGGAGCCTTGCAGGGTGCTGGTCAGCATGCCAATGTACCCATCCGGACCGATGGCCGGGTTCTGCAACAACGAAGCGAGATACCCCTGGGCCCCGGAGCCGGACAAGGGTCGCAGAATCGCCATGGTCAAGGCGTCGGCTGGCAACCCGAACTGAGCGGTCCAGGGACCGACCCATGCGGTGAAGGCACCAAGCGCACCGCTCGCCCTGAGCATACCCACCGCGACCAGAATCGCCACAAGATAGGGAATGATGCGCACCCCGACCTCGAAGCCCTCACGCGCCCCCTCCACAAACACCTCGTAAACCCGCACGCCACGCACAAAGCCAAACCCCAACATGCCGGTCATGAGGGCCGGAAGAACCCAAGGGGAGATGGTGCGACCATACAGGATGGTCACCGGAATCAAGGCGATCAGCAGCAGCAGCGCCAGGGTTGAAACCCAGACCGGATAGCCTTCTTGCACTGTGACGGCCGGAGAGGATGACGGCTCCACCTCGGACGGAATGGCGGGGGCATCCGCATACCCAAAAGGCTCTACCGGCGAAACGGATTGCAGGAATTTGGCAGCCAGGATGGCAACCGAGGTGGAAAAGAAGGTGGCGAACAGGGTGGTGGAGAGAATCGCCGCCGGATCAACCGAACCCACCGAGGCACGCAGCGCGATGACGCTGGTGGGCACCAGGGTGACGCTCGAAGTGTTGATGGCCAGAAAAAGCGCCATAGCGTTGGTGGCCACCCCTGGACTGGGATTGAGCCGGTCCAGCTCCTTCATGGCGCGGATGCCAAACGGAGTGGCGGCATTGCCGAGTCCCAGGGCGTTGGCCGAAAGGTTGAGAATCATCGCCCCCATGGCCGGATGGTCTGCCGGCACATCCGGAAACAGCCGCACCATCAACGGGCGAATCAGCCGGGCCAGGAGGGTAAGCAGCCCCCCCTCCTCCGCCACCTTCAGCAGCCCGAGAAAAAGCGCCATCACCCCGACCATGCCGATGGAAAGGGTGACCGACCCGTTGGCCGCCTCCACCATACCGTTGGTCAACGCCTGCATGGGCGAATCCCCGGAGCTGCCGGGAATCCATTGGATCTCCTTCCAGGCGCTTACCCCGAAAGCGATCAGGACCAGGGCGAAAAAAAAACGGTTCATGCGCGGTTTACCGCAACCATTTCAAGAGAGAGATCGTTATCCACACGGTCAAAAAAAGAATGCCTGCGTTGTTTCCCAGATACGGCACCGAAGCAGGATCAGGGAGCGCGCGTCTGGATTTGAGTTGCTGACTGCACATTGTGGCCCCCCAGTCATAGGTCTCATCGCGTAAATCCCATGATTGGCGGGAGGGGTAACCATTCAGATCCCCCACCTGTCAGCGCCGTCCGGGGGTCAATGGCCCCTGGTGGGATCCAAGGGCAAAGCCCTTGGGACTTTAGATTGTGTGATTTTGCCTTTCGCGCACGTATATGTGCTGTGGAGGCGTTGCCGCTTTTGGGCGACGCCTCCACGGCGAATGGTTCGCGGCACTCTTGCCGCCTTCGGCGGCCTGTTTCTTGATCCCTGTTCGCGGAATC
>JADFZD010000018.1 GCA_015232705.1 Magnetococcales bacterium
ATAGTGGGCGCCTTTCATCATCTGGTAGATCCCCATGATCCAGCCGAGGGTCAACCCCGTACCCAGGCCGGCCCAGCGCCAGCGTCCGGGGAGAAGGAAAAACAGCACCATGAAGGTGAATCCACCGGAGGGATGGCCAGCCGGAAAACATTTTCCAGGTCGTGTGGCCGGAAAATCGGACGGATTGGCGGCCAGAAACGGCACATGGGGCAGTTCACCTCCGTAGCGGGCCAGGGACCAGGGACAGTGAACATTGGAGATGTTCTTCACGCCGGAAATCGTGCCAGGAACAAGCATCAACGTCACCAACAGCAAGGCGAGTTTACGCCGCATGTGGATCCAGACCCGGTATTTCCAGGAGTAGAGCAACGCGAGCAGTGAAACGATGGCCACAACGGCGACGGCGCGTTTGGCGCCGGTATAGAAGATGGCGCGCCAAAAGGGATCATCTTTGTCGATCCACCAACGATGGGTATCGAACTGAAAGAACAGGTCCTGGAAAATCAGATCCACGCCCGTGGTTTCGAGCAGCAGGACCAGCAGCAGCGTGACCGTGACCCAGATGATGGAAGGTTTGATCCGCATGGGAGGATTATGGTTCGAATGGCTCAAACAAAAAAAGAGGGGAGATCCCCTCTTTTTTCATCCAACGCTTGGTTCACCACTCAACGCGACTGAGAACGCTGCGTCAACACCGCCGAAGCCAGATGGGTCACATCTCCGGTCTTGCGTTTTTTGAGCAATGCCATCAACTGATTGCTCTGATTGCGAAAATCCGACAGAAAACGCTTTTCCACCGGCCCGCTGGAGGGCAACTGCACGGTGAATGGATTGACCTGCTGATCGCTGATACGAACCTCGTAATGCAGATGCGGACCGGTTGCCGTGCCGGTGGCGCCCACGCGACCGATCACCTCGCCCTGACGAATGCGCTGTCCCTGACGCAGGCCGCTGGCAAAAGAGCTGAGATGGGCATAGGCCGTGCTGAATTTGGGGCTGTGACGCACCACGATCATGTTGCCATATCCGCCCTGATAGCTCGCCGATTCGATCACGCCATCACCGGCAGCGCGCACCGGAGTTCCCACCGGAGCGGCATAATCGACCCCTTTATGGGCGCGGTTGAATCCATAGACCGGATGCAGACGGTTGCTCGAAAAGACCGAGGAGACGCGGGTGTAGTCCATGGGGGCGCGGATGAACATCTTGCGCACGTTGTTGCCATCCTTGTCGAAGTAACCGACATGGCCGTTCGGATCGATGTAGCGCACGGCACGGAACAGCTGACCCTGATTGGTGAACTCGGCAGCGACGATATCTCCGTCGCGCACCCGCTTGCCTTTGTAGAAGAGCGCTTCCTGAACGATGGTGAAGTGATCGCCGGGATGCAGGTCGCGGGCAAAGTCGATGTCCCACTCGAAGAGACCCGTCAGTTTGATGGCCAGATTGCGTGACAGACCGGCACGTTTGGCGGCGACGAACAAGGAGCGCTCGTTGCGGATGGTGCCGTCGATGGATTCGAGTCGCACATCCAGCATCTTCTTTTCGAACTTGGCGGTAAAATTCTTGCCATCGCGGCTGGTGATCCAGAAAGTGCGTTCGCGATCCACCGGATACATCATGCCGATCAGATTGCCGTTCGGCGCGAAGGAGAGGGTAATGGTCTTGCCGGGCGCGAGCTGTTTGGCCAAATCGTAGACCGGACGGGCCGATTTGGAGAGCTGCAGGGCGGTCAGATTGGGAATATGGCGACGCGCCAACAGCGAACCAAGGGAGTCACCGGGACGGATGGTGATCTCCTTGGTGGTGACGGTCAGGCCGGCGAACTCACGGGAGAGGGCCTCGGCGATGGGCGGCGACGAATCGTCGTCGTCGTCGTCGGACATGGCTGTTTCGTCTTCGACGATGATCTCGTTGTTGGTCGATTCCTCATCCACCCCCCGGTTATCGGATCTTTTGGCCTCTTCATTTTTGGCCTCGGTCCGGGATTCCGGCTTGTTTTCCTCGGCAACGACCGGTTGCGGCGGCGGTTGACGATTCTTCTCCAGAGTGGCGGTGATGCGCTCCTGCTCATCCATGGAAATACGCAGGGTCTGGTCACGCTCCACGGGATAACTGAAACCGATCAACTGGTTGTTCTGATTGAAGGTCAATTTGACCGGGGTATCGGTGCGCAAACGCTGGTTGAGATCGAAGAGCGGTTTGGCCTTGAGTGCGAAAAGCTTGACGGTCTTTCTGGAAATGTTTTGACGCTGCATCAATTCGGCGTAGGTGTCATCACGGCGGATCCGCTCGATGACCACCCGGGTTTTGGATGCTGAACGTTCCGGTTCGACCACGGTCTGGATCGGCACCAGCGACGCCAGACGAACCGGCGTCGAGGGGATGCGCGAAACCTCGCCGCGGCCTTCGGCGATGGGATCATCGATACGCGAGGTCTGGGAGCTGCGATCCTCGCTTTTGAGCATCTTGCGGAAATAGTCCGGCGATTGATTACCGCCTGTGCTTGCCTGCGCGGCATGGGACGCCGTCAAAAGCAACAAGGCCGACAATGTGCCACGCAACCATTTCGCAGAGGATAATTGCATAGTTATTTTCCACTTATTATCAAGCAGTTGATCTATTTCTTCCGTCTGCTTCACTCTGTCATGCGGGCCATTGCAATTCGTGGTCCGATTTGACATTGAAACCCCCAATAAGCACTTTGACAAGCTGACGGAGGGGCATAAATCATTCTTTCTAACTTCCCCCTTTTCTTATGTCAAGAATTTTCCTGCATGGCAGGAGATGATTTGGATCAAAAAATTTTGATTAACGCATTTCAGCGCTCTCCCTTTTATGTTTAAAGAAAGTATGCGATGATGGACAGCCTTCCTTTAACTGGTTACTCAATTAGGATAGGCGACCCATCCCGATCTGGATTCGAATTGAATCGACCTCCAATGTGAATAATGACACGTTCATCATGGAAAAAACGTCCATTTACGGCGTGATCGGCGATCCGATCCACCATTCGCTCTCCCCGTTCATGCACCAGCTCGCCTATACCGAGCTGAAGATGCCAAACCATCACTATTTGCCGTTTCACGTGCGGGCCGAACGGCTTGCCGAAGCGGTGCATGGCATGCGTGCGTTGGGCATCGCAGGATTCAATGCCACCATCCCGCACAAGGAGAGCCTGGTGCCGCTGATGGATGCCCTGGATCCCATGGCCGAGCTGATTGGTGCGGTGAATACCGTCGTGATCGATCCTTCGGGTCGGCTCACCGGGTACAACACCGATGCTTACGGCTTTATCACCAGTCTGCGTGAGATTTTTTCGGACCCTTTGCGAGATCTCGACATCCTGGTGCAGGGTGCGGGTGGGGCGGCGCGCGGGGTGTTGGCCGGACTGTTACAGGAGGGTGCGAACCGCATTACCTTAATGAATCGCACTCTGAGTCGGGCAGAGGCGCTTGCCGAGCGTTTTGCCCGTTCGTTTCCAGACCAGCCGGTCAGGCCGTTGGCCTGGTCGAACCGTCTGTCGGGTTGTCGTCTGGTGATCAACACCACCAGTCTGGGGATGGAGGATGAGGGGGCGGAGGTGCCGGATTTGGATGATTTGGAGGCAGAGGCTGTGGTCTATGATATTGTCTATGCCCCACCGGTCACGCCGTTATTGGCGGCAGCGCGTATGCGGGGGTTACGGGTGGAGAATGGGTTGGGAATGTTGATTCATCAGGGAGCCAGGGCTTTTGAGATCTGGACCGGGCGTGTGATGCCGGTGGTGGCGGTGCGTCAGGGATTGCGGGAGCAGTTGGGCGTGGCGTCGTTGGGGGAGATCATGTGAGGTTTTTAACGTTTGCAGGGTCTTCGGCTTAAGTTTGGAGGCGGAGTCTCCAAGTTTTGACTTGGATTTTGTCCTTTCGCGGACTCTTAAAAAAAAGCGATTTTCACGTTTTTTGTGAAAATCGCGTGCGCGCTGCCTTGGAAGAGGAATCGTTTTGCGCTGTTGGGAAAACGATTCCTCTTCGCCTTGCCTCAAACAAAGCCGCCGAAGGCGACCAGGTTGCCGTGAAGCGTTGCCAAAAAACGACCAACGTTTCAGGGCACATAATAAGCGCGCGCTTGCGCGATTTTTCGCAAAGAATGCGAAAAATCGCTTATCGTGAAAAACGCGCAAAAAGCAAAGCCAACGTCAAAAGGGAGAGAGGAAAAGTCCCAATGGCCTTGCCCTTGGATCCCACCAGGGGCCACGGGCCCCTGGACCCCATCCCTACTTCTAGAGCGTTACCTCTGCCCTACCCACCAAGGCCGGTTTTTTCAACGCCTCGGGCAGCTGCTCACCGATTTTTTCCATCATCGGTCTGGTAATCAGATTGAAATAAAGTTCGGCACGCACCACCTTGACCCCGGAAACCGGAATCGGATAGGTCAACACCCGCTTTTCACCCGGTTTCAAACGGGAATCCGGACCCAGTTTGGTGGCCTGGGGCGGCATGACCGGTTGATTTTCATGGTTGAGCAGCTTCAACATGAACAACGCCTGGGGATCCTCCTTGCCCGGATCCTCCTTGAAGTTGCTCCAGATCACCTCGCCCTTGTCGTTCATCGCCTGAAGCTTGAGCACCAGATTGCGGAACGGCGCACTGTTCGGCATGGTATGCAACAGGGTATTCTTGAGTATGACGGTTGCCTTGAGCTTGCTCTCCTCGTCCGAGGTGTACATGGTGAGCGCCAGGGATTTGCGCACCTTGTCCGGATCATGACCACCGAGAATCTCATGGCTGGCAACGCCGTTGATCACCGGCATGTGACACGACTGACAGGTGGGCACCACGACATCGCGGCTCTCCTTGACCATCTTGCCCTTGACCTTGGTTTCGCGCACATCCTTGCCGAGCAGCAGATCACCGATGGTGCAGACCGCCACCTTCTGAGGATTGATCATGCTCTGATGGCAGCCCAGACAGATATCGGAACTCTTGAAGAGTTGCGGATTGGCGCGATGCGGAAAGCTGTTGACCTTGGGTTCCTTGTCGCCACCCGGAACCACGACCGGTTCCGTACCCTGCCAAGCCCCTTCCGGACCTTGAAGGCTGTCCTTGGCGTATTCGTAGGCTGAAGCGCCGAAGTTCAATTGACCATCTTCGCCGTGGACCCCCTTGAATGAGGTCATGGTGTGACAGGCGACGCAGTTGACACCTTCGGCATACATGGGCTTGGCGTCGAGCTTGGTGGTCTTGTCACGGGCCGCGATCGGAGCGTGACACTGCAAGCAGGCGGGAAACGCTTTGGTGACCTTATGGGTCACCCCCTCCTGGGAGGGGTCGCCGGCCTCGTTGCGATAGACCGCGCCATGGATCGGATCGGTCAGGGCGGTGCTTTTGGCATGCATGGAGCCTTGCCACTGCTGAAAGATCTCCTGGTGGCACTCGCCGCAGTTGACCGAAGGGATATGTTTCAAGGGAGGCCGTTCGCTCTCCGCCGGGGTATCCGAAGCCCAAACGGTCACAGCGGAGAGCAACCACGCTCCCAGCAGCAACGCCAATCCACCTCTGCCCAGCACGACCATTGAAAATCTCCCGATTGAAGTCAATCCTTGCCCGTCCCCTCAACGGCACCGAACATCATAACAGAGTGCCCGGCGCGACTCCAGGAGACAATCGGGATTAATGCACTCTTCGGGCAACAAGGCCATGGCGCATGGTATGCGACCGATAGCCGCCTTCGGCGGCCTGTTTGATGCAAGGCAAAGATGCGTTGTTTTGAAAAACAACCTCAAAACGACGCATCTTCCAAGGATGCGCGCATGCGATTTTTATAAAGGCATTAAACCGCACCCATCACGGGATACGTCGTTTTCCAACAGGCCGCGTGCAAGATGTGGGAATCGTTTCCAAAAAACGGAAACGACTCCCACGAAGACGGCGCGCAGCGCATTTTTCGCAAAAGACGATAAAAATTCTTCTTTTGAAAAGCGCGCTAAAGTCAAAATCAAAACCCTGAGAAATGAATATCCAATATCATTTCTTTTTACCAGTAAAAACGACATATTCCAAGCTATGTGCGGTTTAAAATCGCTTTTTTTGTAAAAGCGCGCCAAAGACCAAAGAAAAACTCAAAACATTGACGATTTCATATCAAAACTTAAGCCTTTGACCCTCGGCCCCCGGACTCCCACCAAACGTGCACTCTCGCCTGTCTCACGCATTCCAACACACCGACTCGCCATTCCAATCCGCCACCATCCGATCCCCAGGCCGACAACGACCCGCCAACAACGCCTCAGCCAACGGATCCTGCAAACGCCGCTGCATGAGCCGCTTCAACGGTCGCGCACCATAATGAGGATCATACCCCTCTTGTGCCAACCAACGACGCAATGCCTGGGTAATCTCCAACGTGATGCGCTGCCGCGCCAAGGCATCCTGAATCCGTTTGAATTGAATCCCGACAATCGCCTCCATCTGCTCGGCTCGCAATCTCTGGAAAAAGATGATCTCATCGAGTCGGTTCAAAAACTCCGGCTTGAAAGCCCGCTGCAATTCACCCATCACCTGGGCACGGGTGGCGTCCGAAAGATGCTCCCCGGCTGCTATCAGATGGTGCGAACCGATGTTGGAGGTCAGAATGATCACCGAGTTCTTGAAATTCACCACGCGACCCTGAGAATCGGTCAAACGGCCATCATCGAGAATCTGCAACAGCACATTGAACACATCCGGATGTGCCTTCTCGATCTCGTCGAACAGGATCACCCCGTAAGGACGACGACGCACCGCCTCGGTCAACTGTCCTCCTTCGTCAAACCCCACATAACCGGGCGGCGCGCCGATCAAACGTGCGACAGAGTGTTTTTCCATATACTCGGACATGTCCAGCCGGATCATGGCGTGGTCGTCGTCAAACAGAAAGTCGGCCAAAGTCTTGGTCAACTCGGTTTTGCCCACCCCGGTTGGACCCAAAAACAGAAACGATCCCATGGGACGATTGGGATCGCCCAATCCGGCCCGTCCACGGCGTACCGCCCGCGCCACGGCAGAGAGCGCCTCATCCTGACCCACCACCCGTTCAGCCAGACGCCCCTCCATCGTCAACAGCTTTTCCCGTTCCCCTTCGAGCATGCGCGACACCGGAATCCCGGTCCAACGCGCCACCACACCGGCCACCTCCTCCTCGCCCACCTCCTCGCGCAACAGACGATCCGCACTCGGTTCCGCAGCAGCCTCGTCCAGACGCCGGGTCAGATCCGGAATGATGCCGTATTTCAACTCTCCGGCACGACTCAGATCCCCCCGCTGTTCCGCCTCGATCAACTCCTGACGTGACCGCTCCAGACTCTCTTTCAATTTCCGTCCTGCGTCGATCTGCGCCTTCTCCTGACGCCAACGCAGCGTCAAGCCCGCCGAACGCTCCTTTTCATCGGCCAGATCCCGTTCCAGTTGCGCCAGACGCTCTCGCGACACCGGATCGCTCTCTTTGGAAAGCGCTGTCCGTTCGATCTCCAGTTGCAGAATGCGTCGATCCAGTTCATCGATCGCCTGGGGTTTGGAGGTGATCTCCATGCGGATGCGTGCCGCCGCCTCATCGATCAGGTCAATGGCCTTGTCCGGCAGAAAGCGATCCGTGATGTAACGATCCGACAGGGTGACCGCCGCGATGATGGCACCATCGGCAATGCGCACGCCGTGATGCAACTCGTAACGCTCCTTGATGCCACGCAAAATGGAGATCGCATCCTCCACCCCCGGTTCGCCGATCATCACCGGTTGAAAGCGTCGAGCCAGGGCCGGATCCTTTTCCACGTGCTTGCGATACTCATCGATCGTGGTGGCGCCCACGCAGTGCAGATCACCCCGCGCCAAGGCCGGCTTGAGCAGATTGGAAGCATCCATCGCCCCATCGGTGCGACCCGCACCCACCAGGGTATGCATCTCGTCGATGAACAGCACTACCCGACCATTGGCATCGCGCACTTCGTTCAAAACCGCCTTGAGCCGTTCTTCGAACTCGCCGCGGTACTTGGCCCCGGCAATCAGGGCGCCCATGTCGAGGGCCACGAACCGGACATTCTTCAAGGATTCCGGCACATCGCCGCGTACCACCCGCAGAGCCAATCCCTCGACAATCGCCGTTTTGCCCACCCCGGCCTCGCCGATCAGCACCGGATTGTTCTTGGTGCGGCGTGACAGCACCTGAATCGCCCGACGAATTTCATCATCGCGTCCGATCACCGGATCCAAATCCCCGGCGCGCGCCAGTTCGGTCAGATCGCGGCCATACTTCTCCAAAGCCTGGAAACCGCTCTCCGGATCCGCCGAAGTGACGCGACGGTTGCCATTGATCGCAGCCATGGCGTTACGAACCGTCTCCAGGGTGACCCCGAGCCGTTGAAGCAGCCCTGTCAGCTCTCCCTCTTTTTCGCGCGTCATGGCCATGAGAAAGTGTTCGGTGGAGACATAAGCATCGCCCTGTTTGCGTGCCAGCCCATCGGCATCGGTCCACAACGCCTGCATGCGGCGGGAGAAAAGAATTTGATCCGCGCCCGTTCCTTCCACCCGTGGATATCGTTCCATCAGCCGGGTAAGTTCTTCTTGCAGGCGTGGGGTAGGGACTCCCATCTTGTCGAGGATTGGTCGGATCATACCTTCGCGTTGTTCCAGGAGTGCGAGCAGCAGATGTTCTGGTTCCAGGCGTTGTTGGCGTTGGCCTGCCGTCAGGCCGATGGCCTGTTGCAGAGCCTCCTGGGATTTGGTGGTCAAGCGTTCCTGTTGCATGGATCGTGAATCCTCGAATTGGTGCGGGTCATGCAGGGGCATGATCTCTTTGAGTCATGAAATAGGTATCGAATGGGGTGATTACAAGGGGAGGAGGGGAGGGGAAGGGATTTGGTTCGTATACTGGCGGGGTCCAGGGGCCAATGGCCCCTGGTAGGGTTCGGGGCGAAGCCCTGAGATTTTGATTTTGTGATTTTAATTTTATGATTTTGACTTTGTTTTTCGCGCAATTTTCACGATAAGCGTTTTTTCGAAAAAAAGCAAGTGCGCGTTCTTATATGTGCCATGAATCGTTGTCGATTTTGGGCAACGATTCATGGCGAATGGTACTCGGATGATCGTTTCCTTCGGCGGCCTGTTTGATGCAAAGCGAAGAGGGATCATTTTGCCAAAAGCGCAAAACGATCCCTCTTCCAAGGCCGCGCGCAAGCGATTTTCACAAAAAACGTGAAAATCGCTTTTTTTTAAGAGCGCGCCAAAGGCAAAGGACTAAAGTCAAAGGACAAAATCAAAGGACAAAACCTTGGAGACTCCGTCTCCAAACCTCTGCCGGGGACCTTCGGCCCCCGGACCCCCGCAACAATAAAAAAACCAAAAAAAACGCCCATCAACTCAATCCATGCCTCCTTTTGGCACTCTTGACCGTATTCTGCAACAACATCGCAATGGTCATCGGTCCCACACCACCCGGTGACGGAGTGATGTGCGATGCCTTTAACCGCGCAGATTCAAAATCCACATCCCCACACAAAGAACCATCCGGCAAACGATTGGTGCCCACATCGATCACCACCGCTCCCTCGCGAATCCAATCACCAGGAATCATGCGCGGCTTGCCCACAGCAGCCACCAGAATATCCGCAGCTCCTACCAGGGCAGACAGATCGGCACTTTTTGAATGACAGATGGTGACCGTGGCATGGGCTGCAAGCATCAACAAAGCCATCGGCTTGCCAACAATGTTGGAACGCCCCACCACCACCACATGCCTGGACCTGGGATCGATCCCCTCAACCCGCAACAACTCCATCACTCCAAACGGCGTGCATGGCGGAAAAAGCGGCTCGCCAATGGAAAGCATGCCAACATTGTATGGGTGGAAACCATCCACATCCTTGAAAGGAGAGATGGCTTCCAGAACGGCTCGCTCGGAAATGTGCCCAGGAAGAGGAAGCTGGGTGAGAATCCCATATACCGCCGGATCGGCGTTGAGCTGGGCTATCAGATTGAGCAAAGCCTCCTGAGAGGTGCTGCCGGGCAGTTCATGATGAAACGAAGCAATGCCGGCAGCCTCGCATGCCTGACGCTTCATGCGCACATAAACCTTGGAGGCCGGATCATCACCCACGATCACCACGGCCAGACCTGGCACGATACCATGCTGCTCACGCAGCCAAGTGACCTCCTGTCGCAGGGATTCGCGGATATCGGCGGCGATGCGTTTGCCATCGATCACATGGGTCATGGGACTCCTCCATTTTGAGATTTATCGCAATACTTAAACCGCACCCATCACGGGATAGGTCGTTTTCCAACAGGCCGCGTGCAAGATGTGGGAGTCGTTTCCAAAAAACGGAAACGACTCCCACGAAGACGGCGCGCCGCGCATTTTTCGCAAAAGACGCGAAAAATGCTTCATTGAAAAGCGCGCTAAAGTCAAAACCCTGGGAGATGAATCTCCCAGACCCTCTCTTTGTTTTTCACCAGCAAAAACGACACATTCCAAGCTGGGCGAGGTTAACGCAATTTTGTCCGATTTGACTGCAACCATTTTGCACTGCACGATCTCTTTGAATTAACGACGGCTTAAAAAGCGCGCCTTTCAGATCGGTTGACGACCGGGGAATGATCCCCATGGACCCCATCCTCAAAAAATCAAGTCTCAATGGCGTTTCCGGCGGAAAACCGCTACCATAGCAGATATTCCATGCCATCGCGACCAATTTCATGGACAAAACGATCCTTTCCGATCCGCTCAGACGGGTATGCCATCGACAATGCAATACCGGATGAACCCCTGGATTTCCCAAGCCCTGTTCGCCGCATTCACCGGTGCCGCACTGTTTGCCACCGTGGTCCGAAGCTGGCATCAACCCCTTGTGACCACCCTCCTGCTGGCGTTCGTTCTGATCGCCCAGATGAAGATTCAATCCCATCCCAATGACCCACGCGCCATGCTGGTCGCAGCCCTGCTCGGCACGCCCGCCGAAGCGGTCAGCGTCCATCTGGGTGAGTGGACCTATCACGCTCCGGAATTGATCCTGGGATTGCCAATCTGGATCCCGCTCATCTGGGCCAACCTGTTCGCCCTCTTTCGACGCCTGTCACGCCTGCTTCTGGCGATTCTGCCCAACGATCATGGTTTCCATCTCCTCTACTCCAGAGTCCTGACGATACTGGTGGGACTCTATGCCTTTCTGACCCTCACCCTGATGGATAAAATGCCGCTGGTCTATCTCCTCTACGCCGGATTTCTGGTGATCATGGCCGGTTACTGGCGTTCGAAGGCCGATCTGTCGATCTTCGTGATCGGCGCCCTGCTCGGCACGCTCGGTGAATATACCTGCGTGCAGCTCGGCTACTGGCATTACTACAACCCCTATTTCAAATCACTCGGCATCGACATCACGCTGGCCATGGATTGGGGTTTGAGCGCGGTAATCATCCATCGCATCGCCGAATCCCGCTTCTTCAAGACGGTATAAAACCATCATGCATCCCATCCTGGCACGCTTCGGTGAGATCACCGTGTATACTTACGGCTTCGTGATGATGGCCGCGCTGTTTCTGATCTACTTCATGGCGCTCAAAAATCGCGATGAGTCCCTGTTGGAGAGATCCCATCTGGGGGATATCAGCTTTCTGGTGGTCTTCTCCATCTGGTTCGGTGGGGGATTGGTCCAGCTGCTCTTCTCCGGAGAGTTCTCACTGAACAGCCTGCGCACCCATATCGATCCGGCCCGCCTGCAATACACCAGCACCATCGCCGTCTCCACGGCTTTCTTTCTGCTGCTCTCCGGCTACTGCCGCTGGAAGGGGCTGCCCTTCTGGCTGGTCATGGATTTTCTCATCCCCTATTTCATCCTCGGGTACGCCCTGCAACGACTGTTCGGTTGCTTTTCCGCCGGCTGCTGCCATGGGACGCCCACCAACCTGCCGTGGGGCGTCACCTTCGGAGAGACATTCGGCGTCGGCCCGCCTCCAGGTGTCGCGGTCCATCCTACCCAGATCTATATGGGTCTGGCAGCCCTGGCTGCGAGTCGCTGGCTCTGGATCATGCAGCCACAAGCCAAAAAAAAGCCGGGATCTCTCACCGGTCTGGGAACCGTGGCCCTCTTCGGAGTCTATTTTGTGGTTTCGTTCTGGCGCGGAGATCTGAAAGGGGGGGAAATCATCCTGGGACTGGAATCAAGTCAGCTCTCTGCCCTGCTGCTGACCTTTCTGGGCGTGACATTGTGGAGAGTAACAGCCTGGCGCTATAAAGGCCGACTCGAATGATGGAAGAGGGGCACTCACCCCTTTACCGTGAACCCCTCTGCGGGTGAAGCAGAGAATCACTCCAGGGTCATGGTCGCCGAGTTGTTGATGTAGCGGTTGAACACCTCCAGATTGAAGCTCTTTTTGTACTTTATTTTCAAAGCGCGAAAAAAGGCGCATTGATAACAGTCGCGCTTGGCGTGCTTGGCCAAGGATATGCAGCTGTTGGCCAGCTCTCCGGAAGCCAGGGAACCGACAATGAAAATGCAGGCCCGACCGCCGTTCTTACCGCCCAGAAACCCATCCGCCATTTCAAAAGTGGCCACTGGACAGGTCCCCAGCTTGCTCTCCCTGCACCCTCCGGGTTCTCGTCCACACTGAATAATTTCCCAGCAGTTTTTCATGACGCCTCACTTGAGAAGGTGCGAAGGAAAATGTTAAATGAATACTTGTTTATATTAGCAGATTGTATGCCAGAAGAGGTGTGTGATTATGACGTTGAAATTCAATCAATTTTTTTTGAATATCTCCCACAAGCGACAAAAATTCTTACATCGCTGGTGAAATGAACGGGATGTTTGTACAATTAATTATTTAAAAATCAATAAGTTATTATGGTTAACAGGGTATTTTTTACAGTGTAAAAAAAATTTTACACACCATAAAAAAATCCCATCAAGGCTTGACCATCCTCCACACCCGCTCGACAATCCGAGAATATGCCGGTGTTGTTCATTTTCACAACCATTCAAGCCCGTGGATACTTATGAAACGATTGATCCGGATCACAGCTCCAGCGGATACATCCTTTGCCCCCATGACCTTCACCCGCCAACCGGTGGTGCATCGTTTCTGGCTGGGCGGTTTGGTATTGGCCTTTGTGGGATTTTTTTTCGGATTTTTTTTATGGATGTGGCAACATGATCAATTGCCCATCCAGGGGGACTTCTTTCTGATTCGGCTCTGGCATGCCCGGGTGCAAATCGAAGGGTTTTTGGGCTCGTTTCTCATGGGCTTTGCCTTGCAGTCCGGACCCCATATCACCGGTGGCAAACCCCCACCTTCGTCAAGCCTGTTGAAATTGCCCTTTTTGTTGTGGATCGGTCTCTTTTTGTCACTGTTCTCCCTGGAATGGCTCGCGTTGATCGGCATGGTGCTGATCAGCATGGCCTATGGCGGGGCAGGCTATTTTCTTTGGCAGGTGACCCGACAAGGCAATCCCCGATTTCAGATCCCTCGCGGCTATCCTTTGGCTGCCGGCATGGCGCTGATGGCTGCGGCACCCTGGCTCTCCCTGGACGATCCGAACGAAGCGCTGTTTCTGCTTTGGTGCGGACCGGTCACCATGGCCATGGTGGCCGGACAGCAGCTGATCCAGAATGTGCTCGGGGGTCGTCTGCTGCAAGATCGACCAGCACGCCTGTTGGTCATCACACTGGCCCTGGCGTGGCTTTTCACGGCACTCGCGGGCTTGACCCCTCTGGAAATCTGGCCGATGGCCGGCGCGGCCTGGCTGATCACCCTGTTTTTGTTTCTGCATGGCACACACTTTTTTGCCGCTGCGTGGCGCAACGGTTTGTCCTCCATCAACGTTACCCTGACGTTGGGCTTTCTGCATGTCCTGATGGCGGCAGGATGGCTGGTGACCGGCGAAGGCACGCCAGATGTGGCGGTGCATCTGCTGGGTGTCGGCTCTCTGACCACGCTGATCATCGGTGTCACCGTGCGAGTGGCCGGATTCTTCTCGGCGGGCGCGGTCATGGGGGATAGGGTCGCCTTGTGGTTGTTGCTCCTCTGGGCCGGCGTGGCCTGGATGCGTAGCTTTTTTCCGGTTTGGGCCATGCCTGAGCGTTTGACCCTGTGGGTGAGTCTGGCTGGTGCCCTCATCCTCGGATTCTGGGGGATGCGCACGGCTGGTCGCCTGATGAAGATTCATACGCTGGTCCCGGTGAATCTGGGTGGAAGCAAACCCGATGGATAAACCGCTCAAAAATATCCACCCTTTCATTTCAGATCCGTTTGGAGCGCTCGAATTTCGAGAATCCTATCCATCCCGATACCGCAAGCCATGCTCTACCTTCTCGGCATAACCGGCTCCATCGGCTGTGGGAAATCCACCGCAACCCGTCTGCTCGGCGAACTGGGCGCCCTCACCCTCGACGCCGATCAACTGGCCCGTCAGGCGCTTGCGCCCGGCTCACCCTTGCTGGCTATCGTGGCGGAACGCTTCGGTACGGATCTGCTCTCCCCGGATGGCACCCTGAATCGCCCCTTGCTCGCCGAACGGGTTTTTGCCGATCCAGATCGACGGGGCATCCTGGAAGCCCTTGTCCATCCATATGTGTTCAAGACCATGGCGGCAAACCTGGAACAGTGGGAAATCGAATGCCAACCGTATCAACGTCGCATCGTCGCCTTGGAAATCCCGCTGCTGTTCGAAACCCACTCTGAATCTTTATGCGATTCCATTGCGGTCGTGATCTGCGGAGAACAGCAGATCGAACGACTCGCCGTTCGTCCCAATCTGACCACGACCACACGCCAAAACATCATCGACCAACAGCTCCCCGAAACCATCAAACAACAACAAGCGCACTGGATTCTTGACAACCAATCCGATTTGCCCCATCTTTTGTCACAAATTCGTGACCTTTGGAGACGATTGCAAAGCCATACCAAACCAGAAAATTCCGCCTGGCCGCTTCAATGGCGCGCTTATCGGTTACAAAATCATACGGTTTTCAAAGGTTCGTGATTTTGTGATTGACTTTTGCAAAAACTTTCACTAGGCTTACCGCATTTCATCCTGACTACTGTCTATATCCCGCACGCTACGCATATCACCAAAACAGTCCGACACCCAAGCGTGTGCTTATTGTGCGCTAATCGTGCGCTAATCGTGCCCTAATCGTGCCCTAATCGTGCCCAGATCGTGGATCGCCCCTAATCTTTCCAAAGACCACTCGAAGCCCGATCATCTAATCCCGACTTGTTGACCCAACACGATGGATCGTGTCTCACATCGATAGATCCGTGTGTCAATCCATGCCATTTGTGCGTCGTCGTTGCAATGTTCACTTTTGCTTTGCCAGACGTACCGAATGGTTAATACTTCCAATCCTTTAAGATCGCTGTCACAGCATGCCAAAAAAACGTATACATCCGCAAACCGATCCCACCGCCGACTCCCAGGATCTGGCGCAACCCCCGTTCTCCGGCGATGATGACCTCGGACCACCTCCAGCGCCTCGTCCGGACGCCCCTCCCTTGAAAGCCGATCGCCATCCGATCACCCATCTGAGCGAGTTGAAAGCTCTGCCGGTCACCACCCTGTCGGAAATGGCCGCTGCGCTCAACGTCGAAGGGCTGATGGGAATGCGCAAGCAGGAGTTGATCTACGCAATCCTCAAGGCCGAAAGCGCCAACAACAACGCCCAGATCTATGCCGAAGGGGTTCTTGAGGTACTCCAGGACGGATTCGGTTTCCTGCGCGCTCCGGATACCAACTATCTGCCCGGGCCGGATGACATCTATGTCTCCCCCTCCCAGATCCGTCGCTTCGGACTACGTACTGGCGATGTTGTGGAAGGTCAGATCCGTTCCCCCAAAGAGAGCGAACGTTATTTTGCCTTGCTGCGCGTAGAAAAAATCAACTACGAGGATCCCATCAAGGCGCGCAACAAAATCAATTTCGACAACCTCACCCCGCTCTATCCAGATGAGCGTCTGGTCATGGAGCTGCCGGACCACTCCTCCATCAAGGATGCCGGCACGCGGGTGATTGATCTTTTATGTCCCATCGGCAAAGGTCAACGCGGGCTTATCGTCGCCCAGCCGCGCACCGGCAAGACCATGCTCATGCAGAGCATTGCCCACGCCATTGCCGAAAACCATCCCGAGGTGATTCTCCAGGTACTGCTCATCGACGAGCGTCCTGAAGAGGTGACCGACATGAAACGGTCGGTCAAGGGTGAGGTGGTCTCTTCCACCTTCGACGAACCCGCCACCCGTCATGTACAGGTGGCCGAGATGGTTATCGAAAAGGCCAAGCGTCTGGTGGAGCACAAGCGCGATGTCGTGATTCTGCTCGATTCCATCACGCGTCTGGCGCGCGCCTACAACACCGTGGCGCCCTCTTCAGGCAAGGTGCTTTCGGGTGGTATCGACGCCAATGCCCTGCAGCGTCCCAAGCGTTTTTTCGGTGCCGCGCGCAACATCGAAGAGGGGGGATCTCTCACCATCATTGCCACGGCGCTTGTGGAGACCGGCTCGCGCATGGATGAGGTGATCTTCGAGGAGTTCAAGGGTACGGGCAACATGGAGGTGAGTCTGGACCGCAAGCTTGTGGAGCGGCGTATTTTCCCGGCCATCGACATTGCCCGTTCCGGTACCCGCAAGGAGGAGCTTTTGATCGACAAGGACGATCTTAGCAAGCTTTGGGTTCTGCGTCGCATCCTGTTGCCCATGGGACCTCAGGATTCGATGTCATTTCTCCTGGACAAAATCAAGGCAACCAAGAATAATGCGGACTTTTTCGCCAGCATGAACAATTGATGGTCAAGGAAGGACAACCATGAAAAACGATATCCATCCCCAGTACAAAGACGTCACCTACACCTGCATTGGTTGCGGTCATGTCTTCAAGACCCGTTCCACGGGTTCGGATCTGACCTTGGGCGTTTGCTCAGAGTGTCATCCCTTTTACACCGGCAAGCACAAGCTGGTGGATACCGCGGGTCGTGTT
>JADFZD010000190.1 GCA_015232705.1 Magnetococcales bacterium
ATCAGCGATACCTTGGTGAGGGCGGACGGTTTATCGTGCCGTTGCCATCATTGGCCATCCATCAGCCCAGGTGAGGCCGGTTTTGGAAAAATTCGAAAACTATCTCGTCCGCCGTATCGACGCAGACAAGCGCTATGAAGAATTGCTGCGATTTCCACGCTATTTCGAAATCGAAACCGTCAACGCCTGCAATGCCCGCTGTCCGATGTGCACCATCGAGGAATGGACGCGCCACAGCCCAATCATGAAGGACGAACTGTTCCAGAAAATCGTCGCCGAGTTGGTCGCGCATCGCGATACGGTCAAGCGGGTGAGCCTATACCGCGACGGCGAGCCCCTGCTGGACAAGAAGCTGGCTCCGCGTATCGCCATGCTGAAGCAGGGCGGCATCCGCGAAGTGGCCATCAGCACCAACGTCTCGCTACTGGACGAGACGCGAGCCCGGGATCTGCTCGAGGCTGGCCTGGACACGATCATTCTTTCAATCGATTCTCTGGACAAAGCCGTATTCGAATCCATCCGCGTACGTCTGGTCCACGAAGTGGTGATGGAAAACGCGTTGCGCTTCATCCGCCTGCGCGACGAAATGAAGGCCAGGACCCGCATCTGGGTCCGCATGATACGCCAGGAGTCCAATTACGATGAATGGCCCGCCTTCGAACAATTCTGGCGGGGGCATCTGGGTGAAAACGACCGCGTCAACTACAGCAACCTCCACAACTGGGGAAGCCAGCTCCGCAGTTTCAAGCCGGTGGCCGAAACCTACGAGCCCGGCCTGCCCTGCGTTGCGCTATGGTCACTGATGATCATCTTCGCCAATGGCGACGTGCCGTTGTGCAATGTGGATTATGCCAACAAGTACCCCACCGGCAACCTTTCCACCTCGTCGATCGCTGATATGTGGCAATCCGAGGCCATGACCGGACGGCGTGCCTTGCACATGAGCGGGCACAAAAGCGACATAGATATATGCACTGACTGCAATGTCTGGGACGAACCGCCCGATATCCACAATGTCGCGGCTGAATATGGCGCCAAGGTCAGCTTGGGATGAATGGCAAAACCCCTACGGTTCTGGTGATTGGTGCCGGAGGCACCATCGGCGGTGCCGTTGCTGCTGATCTGCGCTCCCGCGGCTGGACAGTCATCACCACAGCGCGCAAATCCGGAGCCGACCTCCGCCTTGATCTGACAGCGCCATCCCACGACTGGCCCGTTCTACCCAGAGCCGACGTGGCGCTGGTGGCAGCAGCAGTCGCGATCATGTCGGAATGTCGGCGCGATCCCGAAACCAGTGCTCGCGTGAACGTCGTCGGCACCACTGAACTGGCGAGCCGGCTGGTGAAGCAGGGAACCCGGGTCGTATATCTATCAACCAATCAAGTGTTCGACGGACTGACGGCCCACCGCACCGCCGATTCCGCTCCCTGTCCCCGCAATGAATATGGCCGCCAGAAAGCCGCCGGCGAAACGGCGATACGTGCTATGGGCGGTACGGTTCTGCGTCTCTCGAAGGTGCTTGAGGCCAATTCCGGAATAATCCCCGGCTGGGCCGAGACACTGATGGCCGGTCGCGCCATCCAGCCTTTCAGAGATTTCAATCTTGCCCCGGTGACGTTGAACCATGCCGTGGAAGCCTGCCGGACCATCCTCGCCGATCCACAGGATGGAATTTTCCAGTTGTCCGGCGACGCGGATCTGCCCTATTCGGAAATGGCGCGACGTCTGGCCTGCGCGTTAGCGGCCGATCCCGCCCTGGTGCAACCCGCCAGCTTCCGTGACAAGGGGCTGCTGGAGGAAGAGTTCCCCCCCTTCAGCACTATGGACGTGTCCGGCCTGACCCACCGATATGGTATCACGCAACCTCGGTCCGAGGACGTCATGGACGCCACTATTGCACGGGTTCACCCATGAGCCTGGGCATCGGCATCGTCGGGGCGGGAATGATCAGCCAGTTCTGCCATATCGCCAATTTTGTCGAGTTCCCCGAATGCAAAGTCGTGGGCCTTGCCGAATTGAGGCCCGAACTGGGAGCGAGTGCCTGCCGCCGCTTCGGCATCGAACGCTATTTTCCAGACCACCACGCCATGCTGGCTGATCCGGACATTCATGCTGTCGTTGTCGTGACGCGGCGACATGCCACCGGCCCCATCGTATTGGACGCCCTGCGGACAGGTCGGCATGTATTGTCAGAAAAACCTATGGCCCACACAACGGCCCAGGCCACCCGTCTCGTCGAGGCGGCGGAGCAATCGGGATGCCACTATGTCGTGGGCATGATGAAACGCCACTGCCCCGGCGTCCAGAAGGCGCGGGACCTAGTCGCCGATCTAGCCATCAGCGGTGCGCTGGGTCCCCTGCTGCTTGTGCAAGCTTTCTGCTATGGCGGTGACACAGCCGCACCGAGACATGGCTTCGACATGACCGGTGAAATTCGGCCTGACGGTCTGACCCTGTGGCCCATCGCGCCCGACTGGCTGCGCCCAGGACTACATCAGCCTTATGCGGATTTTCTGAATGTCCACATTCACATGCTGAATTTGTTGCGCTTCGTGCTGGACCGGAGCATGCAAGTGCGCTTTGCCGACCTGCATCAGCCCAACGGTCGGGCAATCGTATTCGATGCCGAAGGAGTATTAGTAACCTATGGCCTCGTGGAATCTCAACGGGTGCCTTGGTCCGAAGGACTGGACCTGATTTTCGAGCGTGGCAAGCTGCGCCTACGCCTGCCGCCGCCCATGCTGCGGGACGTGCCCGCCACGGTGGAAATAGAGACCTCTCATGGCCTAGAATGCATTCAGGTAGAACGAGACTGGTCCTTTCGCCGCCAAGCCCGGGCCTTCGTCGATGACATCATTGCCGACAATCCACCGCTTGCCTCTGGCCGGGACGCCCTGGCCGATATGGCCCTCGCAGAAGAGATTTGGCGGTCCAGCATGAAAGAAGGGGCCTGAAGGTGGGGAAACAACTGACCATCGTCGTTGCTGCGCTCAACGAGGAAAACAAGCTCGAGGGTACCTTACAGGGCATCCTCGACGTAGCGCGCAGCCGGCTGGACGCCTTCGAAATCATCATGGTCAATGACGGCAGCACCGACCGCACACCCGATATTGTTGCCGCTTTCGCCGCCAAATGCCCTGAAATGCGTGTCGTCACCCACGCCACGCCACAAGGTGTGGGATCTGCCTTCCTGGAAGGCATCGCCCTCGCCCAGTACGAATGGATGACATTGCTGCCGGGCGACCACGCCTATGACGTCCGGAGCCTAGCTAATCTGAT
>JADFZD010000191.1 GCA_015232705.1 Magnetococcales bacterium
GTTCCACGGGTGACACACCCTTTCTGACCATAGGCACAACGCTTGCCCTTGTCATCCTGCTGAAAGAGCAACATGGGCGCCATCACCGGATTCTCTTCCAGACCGGTCTTCAGGAAGGCCAACTGCTCCTCGGCGAGTTTGGGATCCTGGGTATCGATGCCGGAGGTGGGAATCAACCGTTTGAACACCAGTCCATTGGCATCCGCGCCCATGAATTTCACTTTCTGGGCCGCCAGGGAGAGGAAATTGTTGGCTCGGGAGTTGGGAAGTTTTTCCAGCTTGTTGTGGATCTCCTGAACAAGGTTGATCAACCAGGGCTGGTAGATATCCCCCTGCTTCACCTCGATGCCGACCACCATCAGATTTCCCATGCCGAACTGCTTTTCGGCGTACAGATTGGTCGCGACGTAGCGATTGCTGGCCGGCAGCAAGGTATCCGGATCGTTGCGGATATCCAGATACTGGATCATGGGGGCCAGAAACAGGGTCACCAGCAACACGCTCCAGACGATCATCCGTCGATGTGCCATGGCAAATTCGGCGTAGAGCCGGCTGATCGATTTGGACATGGAGCCTCCGTCATCTCAGTTGTCAAAAGGAGTTGATTCGCGACCGGCAGAACGCCGGCCACGGTTTCAGGAACGGTTGGAAAAGGGAACCAGGACGTGTGGGCTGATGCGTTGCAAGGCCCGTATCACAGCCTTGCAACGCATCACGTCAAAGACCCTAGAAGAGATATTTCAAGCCGACCTGGATGTTGCTGCTGTTCTTGAACTCACCGAACATGGTGTTTTCGTTGCCCCAGTAATTGTTCACCTCGGCAGTGCCGATGACGGCGTTGGTAAAGCCGTATTCGACATCGAAGCGGTTCCAATAGCCACCGCTCTCCTCGGCGATGATGATGTTGTTGACCCGACCCTGTTGTTCGGCGCCGAAGGGCTTGGAGAGGAACAACGAGACAAATTCACGGAATTTCGCACCCTTGCGCAAACCGTTCGTCAGATGCAGCGTCGCCTGATCCCCGGTGTAGCGGCCTGAGTTGGCACCATTGTTGCCGGCCTCATCCACATAATCGAGGTTGATGAACTGGATGAACTGCACGTTCATCATCAGGTTGGTGAAGAAGGTGAGATCCGTGCCCAACACATACTTGAACTGATCGGCATCCTCCATGCGCATGCCACCCACCAGATCGCCATAGCCGAGTTTGGTACGATCGATGACCGGAAGTTTGGTATCCTTCTGATAGAGGAACTCGCCGCGCGCCACCACCGGCCCCAGGGCCGAGGTATCGAAGGTGGTATCGAAGGCGGCGCCCATGCTGTGAATACGGTTCAATTTTTCGGTAAAGAGCAGGGTGGGCGCCTTGCCCGCCGCTCCGCCATAACCGGGGAGGGTCACCGTGGTGGTCGGACCATTGGCTCCCACCCCTGCCACCGTGACCGGAGTCAAGGTTTCGCCATTCGTCCCCTTCCAGGACATCTCGACATAAGGATTGGGATCGTAGTGCCACAGATAGTTCAGGGAGTAGTTGAAATCCCGTCCCAGGGTGCTCTTGTAGCGCAATCCGAGATTGGGAGAGATATCATCCGGGTAATCGCGCACATAGGCGGTCTTGGCGTTGACAAAAGCATCGAAGGTGGCAAAGGTGGCGTTGGACATGTATTCGAACACCGAATTGGGATTGTTGGCATTCCAATTGGCGGTGCCGCCGTCGATCAGATTGGTCTTGCCGCTGATGCCTCCCTGTGCGGCGGGATAGGTATAGACCATGCCGTTGAGCATATCGGCTCCGGTCACTCCATTGCCCATGGGATTCGCGTTGGAAGCGAAATCGTTGACGGTCATGTTGGTGATCATGTTGAGCTTGACGCCTGCGCCAAAAGCGCCGCCCTGGGCAAAGTTGTAGAACGAATTGGAGATGCCCCCCATCTCCGGCACGATGTTGCGAAAGCCGTTGACCGGCCCGGTGATCGAATCGACCCCCTTCATGATGAAGGGCTGGCCCGCGTCGCCGTCGGCGTTCAGGCCGGGAATGCGGCTTTCATGGCGTTGGGAGACGACAAACTGAAGGTTGTCCTTGGAGGTGAGGTTGAGATCCCCCTTGGCCATCCAGACCGTGATGCGCGACTCATCCATGGTGTTCTGATTGAATTCGCGCCAATCGGTGGGGTTGATGATGTCCAGCAGTTTGATTCCGTCGGCGGTTCCCCAGACCAGTTGCTGTTTGCCCAGGCGCAGATCGAATTTATTCCCCAGCTTGGAATCGATGTACAACTCACGCAGAGCATCCTGCTGCGAATGGTTCTTGTGCGCCCGGTATCCGTCGCTGGCCTCGGAATCGTAAACCCCATCGAGTTGGGCGTGCAGTTTGGCGTTGGGAAACAGATCGCCATTGACGTAGAGCACCAGACTGTTCTCGAATTTGGAAATGTCACCCATGTTATGCTCACGGGTGTCGGAAATACTCTTGCGCTCCCCGATGACCGGACCGCTTTTCTGAAACATGGCGGTTTCATTCTTGACATAACCGGAGAACTCCCACTTCGACGAATCGGCATTTCCGGCATGGAGGTCACAGGCCAGCGCCGAAAACAGGCCGCAGAGGGAGAGCGTCAGAATTCTTTTCTTCATGGCAGGCATCCTTGATCCAGATGGCGGGGAATGCATGGATTAAAGGCGTGTTGACCCATGCTGTCGGCATGCCTTGGGACACGTGGCGACGCACTTTAAACCGCGCAGCATACGGATTGGGCATGTGAGCAGCTTCAAATGCGTCGCAACGGCGTATCCAGGTTGCCGACGCAACGGGAAAAATCGCCCTAACGATTGATTTTGCTCAGAGTTTGCTCACTCCAGAGACTCTCTTCCTTGGCGGTATTCCATTGCGCCACGTCGTCGGGAATGCTGGCCATGGTTTCGTGATTGGTGACGTAGTTGCGGCCATACCAGTAACGCCACTTCATGGCGCGCGGGTCAGAGAGTCCCATGGGTGCCCAGTCACGATCGATGGTCTTGATTTTCTTGCCATCCTTGAAGAAATCGGTGCGGTAGTCGGCAAAGGTCTGGGTATCGACGAAGCTGATCCGGGATTCGTACCACCAGTTTTTAAACAGGGTGGTACTCTTGAGTTTGAAAACTTCGCGTCCCTTGTGGTTGCAGGCCGGTTTGTGCAGGGAGGCCAGGGCGCCCTGGGCCTGGGCAGGGGTCAACTCCATGGCCATGAGACACTCGTTGAAGCTCTCCTTGCCAAGCAGTTCATGGGTTTCGTGATG
>JADFZD010000192.1 GCA_015232705.1 Magnetococcales bacterium
CGAAAGCTCTCCAGTCGGGAAGGAGAGGCAGGAGCCGGGACGGCGCAGAGCGCAGGCTCCCCTTGGGTGGTGGCCCAAAGATCGGTCAGGCGGGCAATCGAGGGGTGGCGCATGGTCTCGGCGGCGGGCAGATGGACCCCGGATCGCGCTGCGAGCCGGCTTCCCAGTTGGGTCAATTGCAGGGAGTTCATGCCCAGATCAAAGAAACTCGCCTCACGGGAGGGGGTCGTACCGAGCAGCGCGTGGAGTTCGGATTGAATCATCCGCTCCACGGCAGCGCGGTGCGCCTGGATTTCTTCGCCTGACAGGCTGTCAGGTTCCATGGGAGGTGAGGGGTACGACATGGCCCATCGCGTCAGGAAGCGCTGTTTCTTTCGGTCGGGAGGTTTTCGTTCAGCCAGGCAAGCAGGCTCTTCTTGTTGCGCGAGGCAAGCAGGATCTGCCCCTGGCCGGAAAAGCGCAACACTACCGCCTCGCCGCTGGTGGCGGCGCTCAACAGACCACCGAGCATCCCACGGCCACTGTTGGGGGTGGTGACCTCGTAGTCGAGCGAGGTTTCCCAGGCGACGATGTGTTCGTTGTCGATGGTGAGCGGCTGGCCCGGCTTGACATCCAGCAGAAAAACCGAACCAAAGGCGGAGACCGCCAGCTTTCCCTTGCCCTCGGTGCGCTGAATGAAAAATCCTCCCGTGCCGCCGAACAGGGCATTGCCCAGGCTCTGCATGGCATTGGTTACCGTCACCCCGGTCTCGCAGGCCAGAAAGGCCCCGTCTGCCAGGTTGTACTGCCGGGGGCCGATCTCCAGAAGGTGCATGCCTCCCGGAAAGGGCGCGGCAAGCAGCACATCCCCTGGAGCGCTATTGGCGGTGATCTTTTGCTGAAAGATCGTCTCTTCGTTGGCAAACCGGCGCACGATGGCGCCAAAAACCCCCTGGTTGCCCAGGGTGCCATCCAGGGTCAGGCTCTCCTCCATCATCACCATGGCGTTGGATTCGGCCAGGATCGACTCACCCTGACGCAACGAGACATGCAAGAAGGGGTCAATCTCCCCGGTGATGGTGAATTCGGCCATGGGTGGCTCCGCAAGATCAAGGTGGGGGATCCAAGTGTCTGCTGCCTGGCAATGGCCACGCAGACTAAAAAGAGGTCGATCCAAACAACAGCCCATGTATC
Source organism: Magnetococcales bacterium (assembly GCA_015232705.1). Taxonomy (GTDB): domain Bacteria; phylum Pseudomonadota; class Magnetococcia; order Magnetococcales; family Magnetaquicoccaceae; genus Magnetaquiglobus. Next base: position 1,174 of record JADFZD010000192.1, read on the forward strand.
ATGGGCGGGATCGATTGGCTTGTCCATGCCGGTCATGCGCATCGACCGCTCGTCCAAGAATTCATCCGATGGGAACTTGTGCCATTGACAAGGTGGGGAACGATTTGTCCATGCCGGTCATGGGCATTGACCGCTCGTCCAAGAATTCATCCAATGGGAACTTGTGCCATTGACGTGGTGGGGAACGATCTTGCAAAATGATTTTATCGCATAACAGGGTGTTCGCGAAATGTGATCTTTAGCTTTTATTAATCAGGTGGACATGGAGCGCGAGGCGTGATCATGAACCGAATCGGAACGATGGCATGTGCCGGGGTGTTTGCTGCCGGTCTGTCTGTGCTGACGGAGGCCCAGGCCGCCGGCGAACAGGGACATTACGTGCATGGTGTGGAGGGAATCAAGGCCGCCTCCCTGCCGCCTCCGGGTCTCTATTGGCGCTGGTACAACGCCTATTACAGCGCCACGAAGCTCAAGGACAACAATGGCGACAATCAGGCGGTCGGACTCGACCTGGATGTGTTCGCCACGGTCAACCGTCTTATCTGGATGACCCCGCACAAATTCCTCGGCGCCGATTACGGCATGGATATCATTGTGCCTCTGGTCAACACCGACCTCGACCTGAACAGCGTCGGGCCGGGCCTGGACTTCGACAGGTTCGGTTTGGGGGACATCACCATCGAGCCGTTGCTGCTTTCCTGGCATGGCGCCCAGTGGGATGCGGCGGCTGCGATCGGGGCATACCTGCCCACCGGACGCTACGACAAGACCAATCTGGCCTCGCCAGGCAAGGATTTCTATACCCTGATGTTCACCCTGGGCGGCACCTGGTATCCGGATACCGAAAAACTCTGGTCCATGTCGATTTTAAGCCGCTATGAGACCCACTCCAAGAAGGATGAGACCGATCTGCGCCTGGGCGATGATTTTCACTTCGAGTGGGGCGTGGGTCGCAAGGTGAGCGATCTGGTGGAACTCGGTCTGGCGGGTTATGCCCAGTGGCAGGTGACCGATGATCGTGGCACCGATGCCTTGGGGGATCCCTCGGTGCGTGATCAGGTGTTCGGCATCGGCCCCGAAGTGGTCGCCACCGTGCCTTTCTTGAAGAGTGTCCTGTCGTTGCGTGGCGTGAAGGAGTTTGGGGCCGAGGATCGTCCGCAAGGCTCGATCATCACCCTGACCCTCACCAAGCCTTTGTGATCCGTCAAACCGTCTGTCGGTCTCTCGACAGAGCATGATCCTTGGCTCCGGGGGCGGGTGGGTCCGCCTCCGGATGGGGATCGTTGCACACCCGCTCCCGCACATTCATGGAAACATCCCGATGAACACTCCCATGCGACAAATCGCCAATCGCTTGATCGGTGGTGTCAGTGGCGCGTTGCGCGGACTGGCGGAACTGCTGGAGACCGTCGCGGTTCAGATCGATTTGAAACGCACCGTGGCCTATGAACTGGAGGATCGGCCCGACGACATCTTTGTCGTCACCTATCCCCGTTCCGGCACCACGCTCACTCAGATGATGCTCTACCAGATGACCACCGATGGCAACATGGATTTTCAGCACATCGGCATGGTGGTGCCCTGGTTCGAGCGGCGCATCATGTCCAACCCTCAGGCGGCCATGGACTATTTCAATGCCATGCCCTCGCCACGGGTGTTCAAGTGCCATCTGGCCTATGAGGATACCCCGAAAAAACAGGGCAAATACATCTATGTGATGCGCGACGGACAGGATGTGCTGGTCTCCTATTATCACTTCTATCGTTCGCATCTTTCGTTTCGCGGCACCTTCGAGCAGTTCTTCGAACGCTTCATGCGCGGCGAGGTGCAGTTTCAATCCTGGTTCGACCATGTGCGCGGCTGGTGGGAGCATCGGAACGATTCCAACGTGCTGTTTCTGCGCTACGAAGCGGTGATCGCCGACCTGCCGGGAACGATTCGCCGGGTGGCCGATTTCTGCCAACTGCCATTGGATTCGGAACGGGTGCCGCTGATCGCCGAACGCTGCGGGTTCGCTTTCATGAAAAAACACGAACCGCAGTTCGATCATACCACCGGTCTGGCATTGGATCGGGGCTACCAGTTGGCGTCATT
>JADFZD010000193.1 GCA_015232705.1 Magnetococcales bacterium
ACGCCTATTCCAGCCGTTTCCAACCGGTCACCAAGAATCTGAAGTCACGCGAAGCCTGGGAAAAAAATCGGCGTGAGGTGATTGGCAAGGCTGGGGACATTCACATTCATGTCTCGGATTTGCAGATCACCATGTTGACCGATCAGCGCGCCCAAGCCACCTTCCAGCAGAACTACACGGCCAAGAATTATCGGGATCGTGTCAAGAAGACGCTCTCCCTGGAGCGTGAGGGAGAGGTATGGAAAATCGTGCGTGAGTATGCCGCCAATGAGTGACGCTCCGGAAACGGCTGGATTTCATCAAGCGCGTCTCAAGGCCACGGTTTCGGCGCATGTCCTGATTTTGCAGCAACCGCGCGGATCGGGTCCTGCCAGGTTGCTCTTGGCCAGGTTGGCCTATCGGGATCATCGTGCGGGGAAGTGGTCTTTGCCCGGAGGATTTGTGGATCAGGGTGAGGGATTGGAAACGGCGCTGAAGCGTGAAGTTCTCGAAGAGATTGGTTTGGAGCTTGAGCAGTGTCGCTATCAAGAGACCGTTCCTTTATTGCTGGCGGATCCACCGAATGTGGGTTTTATTTTCACCTGCGATCGCTGGCGTGGTGAGCCAAGGCCGGTGAGCCGGGAGATTCTGGAAACGCTTTGGGTCGATGAGGCGCAGTTTTGGCAATTGGATCGGGAGGGGCTTTTGGCTTATCCACAAATGGCAGATCAGACGCGTTTTCTGGGATGGCATTCTCCCTCTTCGCAGGGGTCGGAAGAGGTTGAGGATGGCAATCGCTGCATCTGGAGTCGTGCGTTGTCGCTGATGGTGGCCACGGCATTGGGAGGGATGGTGGCGGCAACCTCGGGTTGGGCGGCGGACGCGCCTCCCGCCTCATCGGGGGGGCCCACAGCGCAGGAAAATCTTGAGAAGGCGGGCGAGCATCTGATGGATGCCATGCGGGCTTTGGGAAAGGCTGGTGCGCAGACCTATGACGAGAAAATGCCTGGACTCAAGGAGAAGGCAGGCGAGGCGTTAGAGAAGTCGCAACGCGCTTTGGAGGAGATGCGCGAACGGTTGCCTGAGCAGATGGAGAAGCTCAAGCCTGAGGGTTCGGGATCGGGTGGGGATGGCAAGTCTGACCCAAAGAGCGAGAAAACGGCGCCAGGTGCGACGCAGATTTGATGGGATGGAGTCCAAGGGCCACTGGCCCCTGGTCGGCTTTTGCAGACCGAGTGATTTCGCAACGCGATAAGGAAATGGGGTCAAGGGGTCACTGGCCCCTGGTCCTGTTCGGGGCAAAGCCCTGAGTTTTTGTCTTTTACATTATTATTATTTTTTTCATTAATATTCTTTTCTTGTCTTTGATGCCTTATTCTTTGTTACCTGAGTCTTTAGATTTTCGCGCGCTTTACACAACATAAAATTCGCGCAAGCGCGCGCTGATATGTGCCTTGATTCGTTACCGCTTTTGGGCAACGAGTCAGGATGAATGGTTTGACTGCACACATACTGCCTTCGGCCTGTTTACTGCGGAACTCTCGTCGGGAGATCCTGATCAATACTTCTCCCATCGGTAAGTTTGGCCATATTCGCGGGTACGGTTTGCAGACAACGCAAACCGTACCCGCATCCAAGGCTGCCGCGAAAATTTTTTCACGAAAAACGTGAAAGAATTTTCTCTGAAATACGCGCCCAAAGGCAAAAGGCATAAAACAGAAACTCGGAGGCTTTGCCTCCGTACCTCCACCGGGGACCTTTGGTCCCCGGACCCCTGTCACCCTTGGAGCCTGATGCTCATCCCCACCCTCTTCCTTCCCTACCTCACCCCCACCCAAGCCGTTCACCGAAACAGATCATACGCCATCGATTCGAATTCCCTTGACGCGCCTTGATCAATTTTTTATTATTTTCTAATATTTGTGCGTATGCGAAAGGAATTAGTCCCTTCTTGCATCAAAAAAATGTCTTTATCATCCTGGAATCCGTTGACAAATTTGCAGGCATGCAGGCAAAATAACCAGCAATTTGTCTGTGAAATCGATTCTGGCACCCGACTGGACAGGCCGCGCCCTTGAAACTCGTCATCGCCACCCGCAACCACAAGAAAATGGAAGAGATCCGCCGCATCCTGGCGCTTCCAGAGAACGATCCGTTCTCCCTGGATGACTTCCCCGGTTGCCCGGAGGTGATCGAAGACGGTAGGACGTTTGCCGAAAACGCCGACAAGAAGGCCCTCGCCGTCGCACGCTTCACCGGTTTGACCGCCCTCGCGGATGACTCTGGATTGGTGGTCGATGGCCTGAATGGCGCGCCTGGGGTCTTTTCGGCCCGCTACGCCGGTGAGGGTGCCTCCGATGCCCAAAATGTCTCGAAACTCCTCGACGAACTCTCTGCCCGACCAGACGCTCCACGCACCGCACGCTTCGAATGCGTTCTCTCCCTGGCAGACCCTGACGGCAGAACCGCTCACTTCACCGGCACCGTCGAAGGACATATCACCAATCACCCCATGGGCCATAACGGCTTCGGCTACGACCCCATCTTCATCCCCAACGGACACGATGTCACCTTTGCCCTCATGCCCGCCGCAGATAAGGATGCCATGAGCCACCGGGGACGCGCCCTGGCCGCATTGGCCAGAAATATAAATACGTTCTTTGAACCAAAGAATTCTCTAGTTCAATAACCCGAATCGACACATTCCTCATCGTCTTTTAGGAGAATCGCTCAACATGGCAAAACTCGTCCCCCCTCACGGTGGAGGTGAACTCAAACCCCTGCTGCTGCATGGCGATGCCCTCAAGCAGGCCAAAGCGCGCGCCAGTGATCTGGATCAGATCAAAATGAGTTCACGTGAAGCGTGCGACCTCATCATGCTGGGCATCGGCGCTTTCACCCCCCTCGATGGTTTCATGGGCTACGAAGACTGGAAAGGTGTCTGTGAGCACATGAAGCTGACCTCCGGGGTGTTCTGGCCGATTCCGGTCACCCTCTCCACCACCCACGGCCAAGCCAACGACCTCAAGATCGGCCAGGATGTCGCCCTGGTGGACGAAGAGAGCGGCGAAATCCGCGGCATTCTAACCATCACCGAGAAGTACGCCATCGACAAGGGTCTGGAGTGCCGCTCGGTGTTCGGCACCGAGGACATGGAGCATCCCGGCGTGCAGAAGGTGATGGAGCAGGAGGCGGTCAACATCGCCGGTCCGGTGCAGGTGTTGTCCGAAGGGGAGTTCCCCACCAAGTATGCCGACATCTACATGCGTCCCGCGCAGACCCG
>JADFZD010000194.1 GCA_015232705.1 Magnetococcales bacterium
GTTGCCCGAAAGCGGCAACGCCTCCACGGCACACATAAGTGCGCGCGCTTGCGTTTTTTTTGCAAAAAAACGTGCAAAAACTTATCGTATAAAGCGTGCGAAAAAGCACAAGAAAAACTTCAGGGCTGCGCCCCGAACCCTGCCACTGGCCACTGGACCCCGCCAGTTTACGACTTTACATCATTCCCCTACCGGGGCCACTGGCCCTTGAAACCCATCCATTCGGCGTGGTTCCCCACCGATCGCCTTTAAATAAGCCTCTTCCATGTCATGCCCGCCAAACCGCTCCAGACAGATGCATGGCGACCCGGAAAAAAGCATGGATCCACCATGCAGAATGGCCATACCATCACACAACTCAACAATATCAGCCAGTTGATGCGTGGAGAAAAACAGAGTCACACCTTGCGAACGGGCAGCGCGCCAATGATTTTTAAGCAAGGCTCGTGCCTTGGGATCAATGCCCGAGAACGGCTCATCGAGAATCCAGAGCTTTTTCTGACTCATCAGATGGGTCGCCAAGCCTAACTTCTGCGTCATACCCTTGGAAAGAGCACGAATCGGTTGATCGAGAATGACAGGATCCAACTCCAGACTCTCCAACGTCGTTCGCATCGTGGATACATCGTTCGGAGCACCGTGCAGACGCGCCATCCAACTCAGAAACTCCCCAACCCGCAGGGCCTCGGGTGGCCAAAACCGCTCAGGAAGGTAGGCGACGCCACAACGCGACTCGGGCAGAGGACTTGGCAAACCACACAGCCGGATCTCCCCCGAATCCGGGCGGATCAGATCCATCATGATTTTGATCAGGGTGCTCTTGCCCGCGCCGTTGCCGCCGACCAGGGCAAAGATCGTCCCTCCCGGCACAACGAGGGAGACGCGATCCAGAACCGGAACGCCGGAAAACCGCTTGCAGAGCGCGTGGATATCGATGGCGGGCGCATTCACGGTGAATGGATGTCCGGATCGGTCGAAATGAAACGCATGACGAAGAGGCATCTTCCGTCATCGTGAAGGGATCGAGCAAGAAAAATCGTTTCGGTGCCTCTGGAAATGGGATGGTCCCTCATTTATCATGGACCGTGCGGCAAGCCCCGTTGACATAAGTCAACCAGCATGCTCCATGTCCCGTTACCGTTGCCCCCCTCCAGGGGCCCTGGCAAACCTGCATGGATAACCTTTACGGCATATCACAACAGCCCTGACGGGCAAAAGGAGTGCAGATCATGGGTGCTCTGGGTAAGATCGGAACCATGGTTAAGAATATGTTGCTCGGACGCAAACGGGTCTCCCACCACATGCAGGCCGGAGAACGCTATCGAATCGAGAATGGCAAGCGCCCAGAAGTGACCACCACGCGCGGTGGCCTGCAATGGGAGGTGCTCCGCGAAGGGAACGGCGCCAAACCAGGCTTTTCCAGTCGCGTGACCGTCCATTATCGCGGATCATTGGTCAACGGCGTCGAGTTCGACAGCTCTTACGGACGAGGGCAACCGTTCACCACCGGCCTGCTCGATGTGATCTCCGGATGGCGCGAAGGGCTGCAGTTGATGCGCGAAGGGAGCATCTACCGCTTCGTGATTCCGCCGGAGATGGCCTATGGCGGAACGGGGGCCGGCCTGTTGATCGCCGGAGGATCGACGTTGATCTTCGAGGTGGCGTTGATCAAGGTCGAGTCGGTGTGAGGTTTGCTGGTTCGGAGGGCGGTTTTGCGCGAAGACGGGTTGACCGGAGTGGCTTGGAAAAACGTGGCCGCGCTGTCTAACTGTGGACAGACGCGACCACGTTCGAACCAACTACCAGTTCCAAGGCATCCAGTTGGGACCAGGGCCACGATTGGAATCGTAGTAGGGATTGTATCCGCCCCACGGACCGTATCCGCCGTAAGGCCCGTACCCATACCCCGGATAGCCCCACGGTCCATATCCGCCGTAGGGGCCGTAGCCGTACCCAGGGTAGCCGTAATAGCCGGGATAGCCGTTGTAAGGGCCGCCCCACCAGGCGTTGGCGCTGTTGGGCAGCATCATGGCAGCCGCTCCCATCATCGCGGCAAGCCCCAGAACAACAACCTGTTTTTTCATCGCATGTTCCTCCGGTGCGGGGTTGAGTGGACCGGAGTTCCATCATGTTCCGTGGACAACGCTGCGGAAAAGCCACGGTAAAGGCCCAAATGGGATATCCTCCATCAGGCATATTCTGGAAACTCCGGAACGAAAATTGCATTCCATGGAAAGATAAATTCCAGACTGCATCAGGGTGCTTTGACAGAAGAAAGACAACGCGCCTTCAGACAAGGCGTGACGCCAGAAACAGCGCAGTCACATGACAGGATGTGAGCAGCGAATAGGCGTTGCAACGCCGTATCAAGGCCGCTGACGCAAATCGGTCAAGACGCCCTGGATAAAAACATATTCGGTCACGGTTACAGCGTTACCGTGGAATCTCTGAGGGGAGCTCCACGGATGGAGTATGAGGGGGGATTCCCCCATCATGCCAAGTTTAGATGCAATCTTGGCAAAATTGTTCACCTATTTCAACATTAATTTTACGTACTCTGGATGGCGATCCAGGAGGAAGGAGCAGACATGGAAGGGATCATGGGCGTGGTGCTGGCCGGAGGCCTTTCCAGGCGTATGGGCGGTCAGGACAAGGCTTTTTTGCGATTTGGCGGTCAAACATTTCTCCAACGCACACTGGAGCGTCTTGAGCATCAGGTCGATACGTTGCGCATCAGCGCCAACGGCGATCCGTCGCGATTTGCCATGTTCGGCCTGCCGGTGATCGGCGACTCACGACCGGATCAACTCGGACCTCTGTCGGGCATCGAGTCGGTGTTTATGAACACGGAGACCTCCTGGGTGTTGTCCGTGCCGGTCGATCTCCCCTTTCTGCCCCTCGATCTGGCGCGACGCCTGAGCGAGGCCGCATCCATCGGAGGCGCCAAACCGGTCATGGCTACCTCTCTGGGTCGCGTCCATCCGGTGGTCTGTCTGTGGCCGCGCACCGCTCTTCCGGCCATTCGCGCTGCCCTGGATGCCAATGAACGGCGTCTTTTGGACTGGTTTACCATCCATGCGCACCATCAGGTCGATTTTTCCCCCTCGGATCCCCAGACCCAACCCGATCCTTTCCTCAATCTCAATGACCCGGTGGCCCTGGAGCGAGCCGAACGCTGGCTGGATCCTGCGGCGCATGGAGCTGCGGGTTGATGCAAAACCCGAGAGATCGGATCTCTCCACTGCTCATCCTGCTT
>JADFZD010000195.1 GCA_015232705.1 Magnetococcales bacterium
TGGCACACGTCTCGGGCGACGAACCACGGCTCGCCGTCGCGGGTGATAACCCTGACTGCGTGTGTCTCGAACTGGAAGGGGGTGATGCTTGAAAAAGGCGTGGGGGTGGTGTGGCATTTGCTGTTCATGCGCGTACTCCGTTGGTTGCAATGGACATTGCCGGAGCACGGACGGTTTCGAAACGTCTGCACTCCGGGGGTTCGAAACCCCACCAACGGTTGGGCCGACTGGATTTAGGCTTTCGCCCTGGACAGCCCGGTCGCCCCCGGAAGCAGACGCAAAAATACAAAGCAATTTTCGTGCCGAGAGCAGAATCATGGCACAAAAAAGCCGCCTGACGGGGGATGGCGGTTGACCGCCGTTGGTGTTTTGGGAGGTTTCGAAGCTCCGGCCAACATGATGCCTCCAATTTCCCGTTCATGTCAAAATATTTTCTCCTGCGAGGTTGAAAGTGACACCGCCGACATCAAAGGCCGGACCCACACAGGAGTTGATCCGAATGCAAACGTCTCCCCAGCCCGCGCCAGAAGGATGGCTTTCCCGATCACTTCCGCAACAGCCCGCGCCGCCGGTGGTGGAACGGCGTTGCCAATGGCCATACGCCACCGGGTATCCGACGCCCCATCAAGAGCGCCGGTCAGGTCAAACCCTTGCAACTCGGACAGCTCCAGGGTTGTTAACGGGCGATGCCATGCTCCACCGTGCAGAGCGCTGATCATCCAAATGCCCCGGTCATCGATTCCTGGCATATCGAGGAGATCCTCGGAATGGTCCATCACTCGCGGATCGGCCACCGAGTACCGCCCACCTCCTGGAGCAGATTGACCGGAGACCGCGCCCATGGATTGCTGCCACGGAATCACCCCGTATTGCCCATACTCTCCGGTCATCGCAGGTCGCGGATCAGCGATGGTCCATGGCCCGTTATCATGGCACGCAGATCCTGTTACCCCTGATGACTGTCCGTCCCACGGGGTGATTCCGAACAGGTTTCCGGATCTGTAGGCAGGCTTGTCACGGCCTCCAAGAATGCGCGGATCGGCGATAGAAAAAGCGCCGTTCGTCGCTCCTGCCTTGCCGGTGATGGTGCCGCTGGTGTCTCCCATCCGGTGGATGCCAAGGTGGTCATCTCTTGGGGTGGCATGAATGGCATAATCCGCCAGCACCCCATCATTGACCCGAAGATCACGCAATGATCGCCAATCTCCTCCAGGGGGAATCAGCGCGAGCCGCACCCAGGTGCGCCATGACAATGAAGGAACCCGATGCATGGGGTTCTCTTGCGCGCCAACCGGGACCGGCAATGATCCGATCACCTCTCCAATGGTCCGGAAAGGCCGGTGCAATGGCTGATAGAGATAGGGTGGTACTTTCTCCAAGTGTCGGGCCACCAGCAGAAACCGCTTGCGCGACTGCGCCAGTCCTCCCAGGTGGCCGCAATCATGAACCGTTTCCGCCACGGCATAGCCATACGCCCGGAGCATGTTGGAAATCTGGTCGAGCAGGTGGCGGCCACGGGTGGCTATCCTGGGGACGTTCTCCATGATGATGAAAGCAGGTGGATTGTCTCTCCACGCTTCCAGAGTGAGCCATATCCCGCGCAACGCCAACCGGTTCATGGCCTGGTATTTTTTCGTCTTGCTTGACTTCTCCGGAAGCAATCCTGAGAACCCCTTGCAGGGTGGCGACGTGAACACCACGTCCGGGGAAACTCCACCAGCCGCGCGGCGGATATCCTCCAGGTTGACCTCGCGCCATCCTGCCGGAGGGGTCCGCCCGTTCCAGTCCTGATACTGCTCTATGTCGAAAAGATCCAGCACGGTGCCTGCTGTGCCGGTCAAACGTGAAAAATCCCGAATCGCCGCCGGATCTGAATCCACCCCGCCAAGGCAACGAAACTGTCCGGTCACGCCTGGGATGCGCGGTTGCGCCTGCTTAAACCCGAGCGCTCCTCCTCCGATGCCGCAAAACAGGTGGAAGTGGGTAATCGTTTTCATTGTCTGGTTATCCATCACCACTCCCTCCCTCCAGAGCGTGTCCAGCAATAGTTATCGATCATTGTATCAAAAAGCCCTGTAATCAGATCGATCCCGAGCCGGCTAAAAAACACAAAACCTACACCTTCGATGGGACCAAGACGCGCCCACTGGCCAGCGGCCACCAAAAAGAGAGCGGCAAGGCAGCACAGCATCCAGAAAGCCAAGAAAGCGCTGAACACGTTTTCGATTTTCATCACCCTCCTTTCAGACCACTTCCAGGTAGATTCGAGCCGCATATCGCTTGAACCATGGGTAGACCTCTCGCGCCAAGACCGGCTGACGGTGTGTCGCAAAAACCACAGTCCCGTGCCACTCTTTAAAGATGAGCGGGAATGTCAGGTCTGTCAGAACGGTCATCAGCGCCAGACGAGAGATCTGCTCGAAACTGATTGCATCAGCGTCATCAATACGCAGGTCAATCACATCGCCGATCTTGGGTTTGAGATTGACCCCGAAATTCCACATCGTGCCGTCCGGCAACCGCACATCACCGAGCTGCTTCATGACCCACTATCCAGCGCCGCCACGCGCCCGTTCATAGTCTCCAGCGTCGTTGCCACCACCATCACCTGCCCATTGCGTTTCAAGAACCCAGGCTGATCCCTTGGCATACCATCCTCGTCGTACCGCTCCGGCCACAGCTGCGTCGCCGGCATGCCGACATCTCTGGCGATGGCGGCTTGCACATCAGGTTTCCACCGCCGATTAACCATTGATGTCGCGTTTCGCCTGAAGCCGTTTCCATCGCACCAAGCGCCCATGGAAATGCCTCGCTCTTTGCACAGTTCGACCAATTTTTTCCTGAAAAGCGGCTGTTCAATCTCTGCCCTTCTGCGCGATATTCGGTTTTTCTCAATCGCATCAGCCCATTTCGAGCGCAACGTGGCAAGAACGGAATCCGGATCGATCCCGGCGATTGAGCAGATGAAGTGAAAGCTCCCGACATCAGATCGCTTTGACAAAAACCATTGATTAAGCTCTCTCATCTTGGCTCTGTGATACAAGCTATCTTTTAGGCTGGGATCTCGGTCAAGATTGACCATCAAGGCCACCATATCTCTGCTGGCCATGTCCAGAACGGCAATCCACAGGTCTAAGCATCCCCTTGATTCATAATCGATATTTTTCCCGACGTATTCCTCAATTTCCACCTGGTCAATCACTTCCGCCTCCTGCCTTTTCACCCTGTTCCTTGGTTGA
>JADFZD010000196.1 GCA_015232705.1 Magnetococcales bacterium
GTCATCTGGAAACGTCACATAAATCAGCGAGAAGGCAGTCGTCATGGCAAGGGATGGTGGGCAATCACCGTCATCAGGTCAACCCCGTTCGATGCCACCACGACATGAATGGCGCCGTCAGCAACTTCCATCGCAGTCCGTCAGAATCCGCTGCAGGACGGACGCCGCCTCGGATATCCCGGTCTTGCCGGCAACCGACGGAATTGGCAGAGAAAACAACGTATGCAGTATGGCCGGCAAGGACCCGTCGAACAATTGCCCGGTCTCGATCGGCAGACATCGGGTGTGGATGGCCAGCCAATCGTCGAGATGCGGTGATTCCGGCCAATCGGGCCTGGGAACGAACAGGACGGGGATGCCGGCGATGCCGGCCTCGGTGAACGTCCCATAGCCGGGCTTGGTGACGATCAGATCAACCGAGGCGGACAAGTCGCAAAAGGCGATTCCTCCGGCCTGCCAGTGCCTGAAATCGTCGCGTCCGGGCGGGGGCTCCTGGCTGGTCAGCCAAACCCACCCCGGCAGAAGCGGCCATCGTTCCAACGGCAGCGGATGCCCGATTCCACCGAAGGCGATCAGCCCCAGACGCACGGCCCCGGATATGCCCAGCGCGGTGGCGACCTCCGGGCGCCGGTTCTGCCCCGGCACGACGACCGGGTCGATATCGTGCTGATGCAAAACGGTCATGGTCTGAGCCGGCCGGCATCGCAGGAAGACCGAGGCGGCGGCATAGGCCGCCCGGATCTGGCCCAGGATCTCGTCCGCTTCGGGTCGGTCCCCCAGATAATGGGCATACATGTCGGCCCAGTTCAGAGACGACATCGCCACCGCCGGAATGCCGGCCCGCGCGGCGGCGGCCAAGGTGACATAGGGAATGTTGGCCAGAACCAGATCCGGGGCCGCCAGGGACAATCGCTCGGCCTCGCGGGCCACCAGGGCGGAAAAGTCCCGATGCAGCTCACGGTAGCCCCGAGCACTGGCGTCAAGGTCGATGCAGGTCGAAGACCGCATGCGAAAGCCGAAATCGGCGATTTCAGCAACATGGGCAAAGGATTGGTAACGACTATCCAGAAAGGCCCGATCCACCGTGGTCTGGACGGTCAGACGCAAATCAGGAATACGGCGGCGCAGCTCGGCCACCACCGGCGCCGTCATCGCCGCATGGCCATAGCCGTGCGGAGAGAGCGCCAGCCAAAGATGAGGTGCGGCCATAGCAGCCCATACACGATTGCGATGAAGAGAAATTGGTCGGAGCGGCGGGATTCGAACACACGACCCCCAGTCCCCCAGACTTGAAAACGAGGGTCTTGGGGATCGACATAGCTGAACACTTCTGCGCTCCAAACCGGTTAAACACGTTGTATTCCTTGCGTTTCGTCTCCGGCGGGATAACATGGCGGAACTTGGGATAACACCTGCACGCCACCGTGTTTTGTTATCCCGGTGTTATCCCGGAGGAAAGCCACCATGCCGCCGAAGGCCGAACGGAAAGAGTTTACAGATTTCGGGCTCAAGAACGAACCCCCTGCCGATAAGGGCAAGCGGAAATACCTTTGGGACAGCAAGGCGGATGGGCTCGGGCTCCGGGTCACGGACAAGGGCGTAAAGGCTTTTGTCATCATGCCCCGGATCAAGGGCGAGCTTTGGCTCAAGACTCTCGGAACCTATCCGCAGACGAGCTTGAAGGAGGCCCGCATCAATGCCGGGCTCCTTCTCTCGCGTATTCGGGCGGGCGAAGACCCCCGCTCCGAGGAACGGCAGGAAGAGGACGCCGAAGCGGCGGCACAGGCCCCCGCCGCCCCGGTCGATACCTACACCGTTCGCAAGGCGGTTGCCGCCTATGAGAAAGCCCATATCTCCCGCCTCAAGCCCCGCTCGCAGCTTGAAGCCCGCCGTCCGCTGCAAAAAATTCTCCTCGCCAAGTGGCCAGATCGCGCCCTTGCGGACGTTTCGAAAGCGGATTTACGCGAAGTGCTCTCGAGGATGGCCGAAGGCGGCAATCCCGTTGCGGCCAACCGGGCTCTTGCCAACCTCAAGGCGTTCTTCAACTGGTGCCTTGGCGAGGATCGCCTGACCGTCAATCCATGCGTCGGTATCCGCGATCCAGGCGGAAACGAGACGAGCCGGGATCGGGTGCTTTCCGACGAGGAAATCCGGACGCTTTGGCCGATCCTGGAGGAAACGGACTATCCCTTCGGCTTCCTGACGACCTCACAGCGCCGTGACGAGGGGGCGAACCTCCGCTGGAGCGAGATTGCTGACCTGGAGGGGGAAAATCCCGTCTGGACGATTCCGGCGGCCAAGAACAAGGGCGGGAGGCTCCACGAGGTGCCCTTGTCACCCCTGGCCGTCCGTCTCCTCCGCTCCCTCCCCCGGATCGCCGTCAAGACGGAGGCGGGCAAGCCCGTGCTTTCGGATTTCGTTTTCACTACCACGGGCAAGGGCCCGGTTTCGGGCTTCTCGGACGGCAAGGAACGGATGGACAAGCTCACCATCCGGGAATTCAAGCGGATCGAGCGCGAGACGGGCAATACCCCCGCCCCGCTTACCCGCTGGACGCTTCACGATCTACGGCGCACCGCCGCCTCCGGCATGGCTCGCGACGACATTCCGCCGCACGTCGTCTCCCGCGTGCTCAACCACTCCCCCGGCAAGGCGGAAGGGATAACCGCAGTGTATAACCGACACGGGTATTTGCGTGAGAAGCGCCACGCCCTAGAAACTTGGGCCGGAAAGCTCGAAATCCTCATCCGCCCAATAGGGGCGAACGTGGTGAGGATGCGGGGATGATCGAAGCAGCAAAGCCCAATCCTTGATGTATCGATAAGTCAGATACATTATATATAATTGCACAAATATCACCATCGACAACAAATAACTCAATATGGAGTTAAAAGTATGAACAAAAATATTGTGGTAATTACAGTGTTTTTCTCCGTTACGGGGTGCGTGAGTGCAAATTACAATGGCATACAAAGCAATCAATCAATAGAAAGAATAAATACATTAGTAATTCTCAAAGATGGTGTTCCTGATTTCACGGCAACACGCATTTCAGCTCGGCACATAATTACTTCATATCACGCAATAACAAACATAAAAAATGGACGCAGAGTTGAGTCTGTATCCGGTGATTATCAGTTTACGAAGCACTCATCGACCGTAAACGTAATATGGAAAGATGAAGAGCTTGACATAGCTATTGCGGAATACGCATCCACCGTGGAT